>DASUPX010000238.1:0-19519 GCA_036280905.1 Rubrobacter sp.
TCTCCGTCATATCGAAGGTTGAGCCGTTGGGGACGTGGCAATATGCCCACACCGTGTGCTTGCCCTCGGGGGCGCGAGTGTCGTCGAAGAGGCTCTGCTGGGCGAGCAGGATGAAAGGTCTCTCGGGGTGCTCACCCCTCGCCACGGTGGCCTCTCCCGCCGCAACCTCCTCCAGCGTACCCCCGAGATGTACCGTTCCCCCGCGCCGGCACTCTGCTGCCTCCCAGGGGATAGGGCCGTCGAGGGCGAAGTCCACCTTGAAGACGCCGGGCCCATAACGGTAGCGTTTCAGCGCCCTGTTGTAGTCATCGGTGAAGTGTTCTCCGGCGATATCGTGGAGCTGGCGCGGCGTCACGTCGAAGAGCACAGCGCGGGTCTGAGGCACATCGTCGACCGTGCTTACCGGGGCGTTGGTAAAGATCTCACCACCCATGGATTTCAGGTAGGAGGCGAGGGCATCGGCGAGCGACTGCGAGCCGCCCCGGGGGAAGGGCCATCCGAAGGCGTGGCCCAGGGTTCCAAGGAGCAGCCCGAACAGCGCGCTCGGTGGTTGATCTAGCGGCAAGAAAGAGTGGGCCGCGTTCCCCGCGAAGAGGCCCCTGGCCTTCTTGCCCTCGAAGACACGTTCGGCCAGGCTTTCGGCGGCGCCAAGGGCCTTTATGCCCGAGAACGCCAGGGCGAGGGGGTGACGGATCAGGCTCGGCTCCCCCACGAAGAAGCCAGCGATCCTGCTCGCGTCGGCGGTGCCCGGCTCTATCAGGCGGCGATAGGCATCCGCGTCGGGGCCGAGCCCTGCAGCCGTGGCCTCCAGGGAACGCTCCAGCACCGCCGCCTCGCCGCCGTCGAACGGGTGGGCGAGCGGGGCGTCGGGGTGTACCCATTCGAGGCCGTGTTCTTCCAGCGGCAGGGAACGGAAGAAAGGCGAGGCGTAGCCCAGAGGGTGGATGGCAGAGCCGAGGTCGTGGACGAAGCCGGGGAGCGTTATCTCCGCCGACCTGGCACCCCCGCCGATGGTGCTCTTGCCTTCGAGAACCGCCACGCGTTTCCCGTTGCGGGCGAGCTCTACGGCGGCCGCGAGCCCGTTCGGGCCCGAGCCAACAACTACGGCATCGTATGTGGCGCGTTCGCTCATGCCTTGATTCTAGACCCTTCAGCTCCGACGGCGAAACAATCCGCTCACAACGCGGGCCTGGGCGACCAGCGTGTACAGGACCGACCTCAGGCCGGCGTTGTGCCAGATGTTTCCGACCCTGTACCACTGCAGCTTCGGGTCCACGCAGGCCTTCTCCAGGCCCACGTCTCCCCGCACCCCGAAACGCCCGGCCAGCCCGGAGAGAACGTGGGTCCAGATCTTCTCCTGGGCCGTTGACCCGAACAGGCGGAAGCCGACCTCGTAGATCGGGTCGCTCGCCCGGGCGAGCGATTGTATCTGGGCGACCGTCACGCCGTTCTCCTCGTAGGCCGAGAACGTGTTCCAGCCAGCCTCGGGCAGGCCCTCGGCCGTCATCACCGTGAAGGAGACGTCGTCAGAGTAGAGGACCATGACCCCGGTGTACACGGGCATCCCCTGCACGGTGGCGTTGATAAGCATGATCTCACCCGGCTCGACCCCGTCGAGGGAGGGGTAGAACCGGCTCTCGGGCGGGTGGAAGTCGGGGAACTCGCGCTTCCAGAGGGCCACCACCTCCTCGGGGGTGACGTCAGCCCCCGCGAGGCGGAGCGTGTAGGTCTTCTGCCAGAGCTGGCCGAAGCCCTGCAGGGCCCCGATCACGCGCCGGCCGTCGACGTTGAGGTTGACGGCGCCTTCGGGCACGTCGGAGACCCGCAGGATGTTGTGCCCCACAGCCCAGGACCCCGCGTCGCGGGGATCCCGCCTGGCTTTCGGCTGCTCTTCCGGCCCTCTGGCGGACTCGCTCATCTCCCACCTCCCCTGGTCGCTCAGCTCCCCGCCCCTTTCCCACGCGAACGGAAGGGGGCCGCCATCATGTGGAGTGCGGAGCGTATGCCGGCGTTGTGCCAGATGTTCCTGTACTGGCTCCACTGAAGCTTGGGGTCTACGCACACCAGGTTCGTCTCGACGGGTTCGTGGACGCCGAAGTGCGTGGCCAAGTTCGTCAGCGTCTTCTGCCAGATCTGGTCCTCCATCTTGTGGCCGCCCATGCGCAGGCCCATCTCGTAGAGGGGGTCGTTGGCCCGCATCAGGACCTGGGCCTGGGCGATCGTGGTGTCCTCCTCCTCGAAGGAACTGAACGTGATCCAACCGGAGAAAGGATGCCCCTCTGGGGTCATGAGGGAGAAGGACTCGTCGTCTGCGTAGAGCACCATGACCCCGGTGGAGAGCTTGACGCCACCCGGCATGGAGCCGCTTATGAGGGCGACCTCCCCCGGGGCGATACCGGCGAGCGGTGCGTAGAAGCGGTTACCCTCCGGCCAGAACTCCTGGTAGTTATCCTTCCAGGTCTTGATGACCTCGGTCGGCGTCGCCTCGGCACCTTTGAGGGCCACGCGGTAGGTCTTCTGCCACAGCTTGCCGAAGCCCTGCAGGGGCCCGACGGCCCTGCGGCCCTCCACGTTGATGTTCGTCGCGCCCTCCGCCACGCCGGTTACCTTGAGCGTCTCCGCGTAGGTCGCCCAGTAGGCTGCATCGCGGGGCGCACGGCGTGGCTCGCGACCGGGCTCTTTCTCCTGCATCGGCTCTTCCTGCGGTGTCTGTTCCGTCATCACTCTCTCCCTTGCTCAGGCCGAGTTCGCCGCCCTCACGGCCTCCTCCTCGGAGTCGTGGATCGCTATGGCGTCGTCGAGGCGTGTGATCTGGAAGATGCTCTTGTAGTGGTCGCTGAGGCCGTAGGTCATCAGCCGCTGGTTCTCGCGGTTGATCCTGATCAGCAGCGTGACGAGCAACCCGATGCCGCTGCTGTTCATGTACTCGAGTTCTTCGAAGTTCAGGATGATGGCCCGGGCCTGCCCGTCGCTCGCCTGGTTGTAGGCGTCCATCAGCACGCCTTCCGCGAACGCGGTCAGCTCCCCTTCCACATCTATGATGCTGGCGAAATCACCCGCCCGCCTGACGTGCATCTTCACCTGGGCCTCGGGCATCTCGTTCCTCCTTTTCCGGTATATCTCTCTCGTCTGCTCGTACTCGCCGCGCAGGTATTGAAGCGAGCCGTCGAGTGGTTCGTCCATCTCACGCCCCCGATGTCTCGCCCACGGCAGTTTTCTCGTCGGGGAAGACGCTCATGAAGTCGGAGAGGCGCGTGATGTTGAAGATCTCCACGTAGTGCTCGCTGAGGTTGCAGGCGAGCAGGCCGCGGCGGGAGGCGCGCGCCTTGGCGAGCAGCCCCACTATCAGGGCTATGCCCGTCGAGTTGATGTAGTCAACCTTCTCGAAGTTGAGGAGCACGGTGCTCGGGTCCATGGCCTCGGCCTCTGCGTAGGCGGCGCTCAGGGCCTCCTCGGCGAAGCCGTTGATCTCACCCGTAAGGTCGAGCACGGCGATGTCCCCTTCGAGGCGGACCTCCACGCTCAGGTGGCGTACCTCCATCACTTACCTCCTTCCGCTCCGAGGTGGACGACTAACTCCACGGTGTGGTGCCCCTCGTCGCCTGTTACGTTCATCTCGTCCACCATGCTCTTGATGAGGAAGAGGCCCCAGCCCCTGGCCTTCTGGAGGCCCTCCAGCTTGGCCTCGATATCCGGCGTATCGCCGGCATCCGTAGGCGGTGGGCCGCTCCCCCTGTCGGTTATGCGAACCAGGAAGTCGTAGTCCGTTGCGAGGACCTGCAACTCCACGGGCAGCTCCGGACTGTAGTTGTTGCCGTGCTCCATCGCGTTCATCGTCGCCTCTGCCACGGCGGTCTTGAGCCGCTCCAGGTTCTCCCCGGAGAAACCGAACCCCTGCGCCGTCTTGGCGACCGTCTCCATTGCCAGCCGCTCGTTGCCCGGCTCGCTCGGGACCGAGAAGTCGGCCAGGGTCCGACCGAAGTCGGCATCCGTCCGCGGTTTTGGATCGGTCACGCCGTCTCCGATCTCTCGAGGGTGACGAGCGTTATGTCGTCCTCCTGCTCCCACTCTTCTCCGGTGAAGCGCGACAACTCGGAGAGCAAGTAGTTGACCATGGCCTCCCCGCCCGTGCGGTGCCCGGCCACGAGCCCCTGCAAGCGCGGGAAGCCGAACATCTCCCTGCGCGGGTCGTGGGCCTCGACCAATCCGTCGCTGTAGAACAGCACGCTGTCCCCCCTCTCCAGCACGATCTCCTTCTCCTCGTACTCCATGCCGGGAAGCAGCCCGAGCGGCATGCCCGTGGCCCTGAGCTCCTCCGCGCCGCCCGCCGCGGCCTTGCGCCTGTAAGGAAGGTCGTGGCCGGCGTTGGCGTAGATGAGGTGGCCGGACTCCTCGTCGAGGATCGCGTAGAGGCAGGTGATAAACATGTTGGGCGGTATGTCCTGGACGATCACCTCGTTGACCCGCCGGAGAACCTCGCCGGGCGAGTAGAGGCGCTGGGCCGAAGCGCGGAGCAGCGTGCGGGTCGTCGCCATGACCAGCGCGGCGGGCACGCCCTTGTCCGTAACGTCGCCGACGACGAGGCCGAACCGGCCGTCTTCGAGCTCCAGGAAATCGTAGAAGTCGCCGCCCACCTCGCGCGCGGGCTGGTAGTAGGCCGCCACCTCGTAACCGGGCAGGTTTGGCAGCGACTTGGGCAGGAGCGTCTGTTGGATCAGGCGTGCCACCCTGAGCTCCTGCTCGATGCGCTCCCGCTCCTGGGCCTGTTGCTGCTGCTGACGGACGAGCTGCGCCACCTGCACCGCAGGCGCGGTCTGGGTGGCAAGGTCGTTCAGGAGCTTCCTGTCGTCAGCCGAATACTCCTGCTGGGAGAGGCGGGGACCGAGGTTGAGGAGCCCGATCAACTCCCCCTGGCTCACGAGAGGAACGACCAACTTGATGTCTGCTTCCTTCATGGCCCTGAGGGCGGGCGAGTCGAGGTCGAGCTTCTCGATCTCGACAACCCCCGAAGCGCTCGCGAAGTAGGCGACGATGGGGTCGTTTGGCGCTATCTCGAGCTCGGGCCCGGTCTCCTGGACCGTGGGCTCGACTACGGCCTCGGGGACTTGCTCGCGGGTCTCCTGCCTTCCGTCTCTTCCGAAGAGACTCTGCCAGAACCCTTGCCTGCTTTTCTCCTGTGTCGTCATCTGACCTCCTCGATCTCGATTCTAAGCGTCCAACGTCTCCCAGACGTTACGAAAAGCGTTACGAAATCTGGTTCGCCAGCATTGTTCCGGCCTGATTGTCTCACGTCTTCATCTTTTGGATCTAGAGGCGAGAGCCCCGGTAAGCTGGGCCAGAGCGGCGAACCTCGGCCGCCGGGGGTGTTAACCTTCTTCTTGCGAGGCGGCCGGGGAAGCGAGAGAGCGATGCGCGAGATAGAGGCCAGGTCGGTTATCGAAGCGGTGCGAGATCTGTGCATCGAGGCGAACACACGCCTGCCAGGGGGGCACCTGGCAGCCCTGCGCCGGGCTCTCGAAGAGGAAGAATCGGAGCTGGGGCGCGAGGTGATCGAACGCCTCCTGCAGAACGCCGAGGTCGCCCGCGAGCGGTGCATCGCCTTCTGCCAGGACACGGGCTACGCCGTGTTCTTCGTCGAGATGGGCAGCGAGATGAGGATCTCGGGCGGAGAGATCGGGGCCGCCATCGACGAGGGCGTTCGCAGGGGCTACGACGAAGGCTACCTGAGAAAGTCCATCGTCAGGAGCCCGGTAGACAGGACGAACACGGGCGACAACACCCCGGCCATCGTCTACTACGAACCCGTCCCAGGCGACGGCCTGAAGTTGACGATGCTGGTCAAGGGCGCCGGCTGCGACAACATGAGCGCCCTGAGGATGCTTACCCCGGCGGAGGGCATCCCCGCCATGAAGGAGTTCGTCGTCGAGACGATAGAGAGGGCCGGCCCAAACGCCAGCCCACCGCTCACGGTGGGCGTCGGTATCGGTGGCCCCTTCGAGAGGGCCGCCCTGCTGGCCAAGAAGGCGCTTACCCGCCCGTCCGGTGAGCCGAACCCTGACCCGGAAATCGCCGGGATCGAACGCGAGCTGCTGGAGGAGATCAACGCCACCGGTATCGGGCCGGCCGGCTACGGCGGGACGCAGACGGCACTCGCCGTCCACGTGGAGAGCTTCCCGACCCACATAGCCGCCTTTCCCGTGGCCGTGAACCTCGACTGCCATTCCCACCGTACCGCCTCCACCGAGCTGTGAGCCGCACGCCGATCCATCTGGAAACGCCGCTCTCGATGGAGGACATCGAACCCCTGAAGAGCGGCGACGTGGTGCTCCTGAGCGGCGAGCTCTACACGGCGCGCGACGCGGCCCACGCCAGGATGAAAGAGGCCATAGAGGCGGGAGAACCGCTTCCTTTCGACCTCGAAGGCCAGGTCGTCTACTTTACCGGGCCAGCCCCCGCACGCCCTGGACAGGCCCTCGGGCCCGCCGGGCCCACGACGGCGTCGCGCATGGACTCGCACTCGCCGATGCTGGTGGAGCGGGGGCTTCGGGGGATGGTGGGCAAAGGCTCCCGTGCGGAGGCCGTCCGCGAGGCGATGCGGAGGCACGGCTGCGTGTACTTCGGGGCCGTCGAGGGTACGGCCGCACTCCTCGCCGACCGCGTGAAAGAGGCCGAGGTCATCGCCTACGAGGACCTCGACGCGGAGGCTATCCGTCGCCTCGTCGTCGAGGACTTTCCGGTCGTCGTGGTGAACGACCTCCACGGCGGCGACCTATACACGGAAGGCCGCGAACGCTGGCGTAGGCGGAAGCCGTAGGTTGTTAGCTCTCGGTTTCTAGCTCTCAGCTGTCAGCTTTCTACTCTCTTCGGATCGGCTATCCCATGAGTCTCTGGATAACGCGGTATTCGTAGATGATGAGGGCTGTGGCCAGGGCTGGCAGGAATACCGTGAGCAGGAGGGTGGCCACGAAGGATCTGCCGGTCGAGATCCGGTGTACCCGCCTCAGGCCGGTCGCGTGCAGGTAGAGGCAGTAGAAGACGGCCAGAAAGCCGGCCAGCGGTATCCAGGCCACGGCCACGGGAGCCCCCACCGAGTTTCTGCCGGCCACGCGAAGGATAAGGCCGTGTTGTAGCGGCACCGAGAGGAGGAAGCCAACCACGAAGGACGCCGGCACGACCACTAGCGATGCAGCTACGAAAACCGCCACGAGGCGGAGGAGAAGTCCGGCTTCGACCGAGCCTGTTGCCAGGGCGATGCCTGCGGGTACGGCGAAGAAAGCTACCGTAGCGGCCGTGTTGATGACCGCCGTTAGAGTCGAGCAGATCAGGAAATAGAGCACGGGCTCTATGGGCGGCCCATCTGGCGGCAGACCGTCAAAGAAACGCCGCGGCGAGAAGGGCACCTCGCGTGTGGTTGAGAGCGGGCTCGATATGGGCCTACCCGTCTCGTATTCGCCCGCGTCCACCATCTGGGGGACGGCGCTTTCCTTTACCCTCTCGCGACCCCGAAGCCCTGCCTCCGCCCTTCTAGTCTTCCGGGCGGAAGTATAGGCCCGTTGGTCAGCCCGGGGCCTCTATCCTCTTCTCGACCTTCTCGACGTACTGGTCGGGCTTGGTCTTGCGCTCCAGGCCACCGGCGGACATGAAACGAACCTTGCCGAAGACCTCGCGCTCGGTCCAGCCGCGGTCGTGCTGGCCGAACACCCAGGCCACGTTAGCGAAGGAGTTTGGATCTCGGCCGTCCAGAAAGTACTTGTTGTTGAGGTAGAGGGTGGTCCTGTAGGCATGCTCCGGGGTGTTGGACCACTCCAGAATCTTCTTTCCCCAGTACATGCGCATGTAGTTGTGCATGTAGCCGGTGTGAACCATCTCCTTCATGGCCGCGTTCCAGTACTCGTCGTGCGTCTCGGCGTTCTCCAGCTGCTTTGTGGTGTAGACGTATTCCCGCTCGTCGTCCTTGTGCTCCCGAAGCGTCTCCTTCGCCCAGCCGGGAAGGTTGGAGAACGAGTCGTAGTCATCGTTGTAGAACACGAAGTTCATGGACAGCTCGCGCCTCACGACAAGTTCCTCGACGAACGACTCGATGTTGTCTTTCTCCGTCTTCGCCCCCCTGGCTTCCAGGGCGAGCCAGATCGGGGAGACGTGCCCGAAGTGCAGGTATTTGCTCATGTGCGAGACGTCGTCGGTCTGCGGCTGGTTGCGGTGCTCGACGTAGGCGTCGAAGCTGTTCTTCAGGAAACGACGAAACATCTCCTTCGCACCAGAGTTCCCACCGGTGTAGAGGTGGCCCAGGGCGCCGACGCTCCGGTCCAGATCCATCCCGTCAAGTACGCCGTCGATGTCCGAGAGATCCAGGCCCCCAGCCGGCATGTTGGTGGACTGTTTCTGGACCCCGGTCGGTGTGAGCGCCACCAGGAAATCCTCCAGGTGCTCGCCGATCCTGGGCCTGAGCGTCCTGGCCGCGTGCTCCTGCTTGCCGGAGGCGAGCTCGACGGGCACAACCACGTCGGACTCGACCTGTGTCACGAGGCATCCTGCCTCCCCCGCGACCCGCTCCCGCCACCTCTTCTGTGGGCGCATGTAGCCGCGGTCCGTGACGATGAGCGAGGCGTCCTCGCCCGCCTCTAGCGCCACCTCGTCCGGAGAGCCCTGACGAACCACCATCTTGATGCCACGCTCCTTGAGAGATTCCTGGGCGTCTCTCAAGCCTTCGAGCATGAACGCGTAGTGGCGCAGGTTTGCCTCGGGATAGTCGTCGGTGAGGCCGAAGACCACGAGCAGGCGCTGCCCCAGCTCGTTCGCCCGCTGTACGGCGTACTCGAGGGCGTGGTTCTGCTCGGCGCGCTGGGAAGACTGCATCCAGTACAGCACATAGTCGCCGTCCAACACGTCCTTCTCGTTCAGGTTCTGCACACGCTCTTCTTGTATCTGCCGCGTAGCCAAGTGCCTTCTACCCCCAGAATTTCTCGCCTGAAGCAAGATTAGAGGAAAGACATCAGGAAAAGTGGATCCTGGAACACAAAACCTCGCCGGCACAGCGAAATGTCATGGTATCTACGCTCTTCAGAGCCCGGGCGGCTATCAGCTTTGATCAAAGCTGATAGCCGCCGCTGAAAGCTGGAAGCTTTTACTCCGAAGCGGCTTCGGGATCGAAGCGGAGGGCGGCCGAGTTTATGCAATAGCGCTGCCCGGTCGGGGCCGGTCCGTCCTCGAATACGTGCCCCTGATGGGCCCCGCACACCGCGCAGTGAACCTCTATCCTGCGCATGAAGAGGCTACGGTCCTCCTCCGTCTCCACGTTGTTCTCGTCAAGAGGCGCCCAGAAGCTTGGCCATCCGCTGCCCGAATCGTACTTGGTATCGGACGAGAAGAGCGGCGCGTCGCAGGCCACGCAACGGTAGATCCCCTCTTCCTTGTTGTGGTTGTACTCGCCGCTAAAGGGCCGCTCTGTCCCCTTCATTCGCGTGACACGGTACTGCTCAGAAGTGAGCTGATCCTGCCACTCCTCTTCCGTCTTCTGTATCTTCCTTGGCGTATCAGTCATGCGCAAATTCTAGCACGCCGCGGTTTCGCCTCCGCTTGTTGGCATGCCCGGGCTAACACCCTCGCTTGCCAGGCTTTCAGCTCGGGGGCTAGAGGCCGTTATGGACTCGATGAGGAAAGGCCCAGGCAGCCGGAAACCGGAAGACCGCGCAAGACCGAGTCAACCGGAGAATTCGCGTTCAAATGCGGTCCTGAAGTCTTCCATGGATATCTGGGCTCAACTTGGCTTCCGCTCCACCGTGCATATTTTCTCGAGAAACACCCTCTAGCAAGGCTACGGGGAAGGTGCGGAGAAGTCGCCCGGCGTTGAGGACGGGCCTTCCGTCATGCTCGAGGGTTGTTGTTTCGCCGGTGAACACGTTACGAAGCGAGACACCGGCGAGCTCCTCTGGAAGGAGAATGGAGGTGCCCCGCCAGGCCTGCCGGTCCGGAAGGAGGGATCCTTCTGCGGGGGGCATCTTCGCGCAGAGCCGTGGAGCGACGGCGATGGCGATCTCTTCCCCGCGCTTCCGGGCGAAGGCGACGAGGTTCTCTTTGTGCGTGCCCGAGGTTTCGAGCGCCACGTACTCGCCGTCCGCGAAGAGTTCCGGGCTCTTGCGGCGCGTTTCGAGCGCTCTCTGGATCAGGTGAATTTTCGGGCCACCGTCCTGCCAGATGCCGTCGTCGAGCAGCGTGGATACGCTGGAAGCATCCAGCGTTCTCAGGGCGGTGAGCAGCCTCTTGCGCCGCCCGAAGTCCACCGGACGGCGGTTGTCGGGGTCAACGAGGCTGAAGTCCCAGATCTCGTTCCCCTGGTACACGTCGGGGACGCCGGGCGAGGTCATCTTCAGGAGGGTCTGGCCCAGGCCGTTCAAGGCGCCGGTGCGGGCCACACTTCGCTGGAACGGCAAGAACGCTACCAGGAAAGGGCCGTCCAGGCGGAGAATCCCGTCCACGAAGTCTGCGACCGCCTTCTCGTACCCATCGTTCGGGTCGGTCCAGGAGGTGCTGACCTGAGCCTCGCGCATGGCCTTCTCCATATAGGCCTTCGTCCGCCCGCGGAGCTCTTCTAGCATCGCTTCGTCCAGTTCGCCCAACGACCAGGCGCCGAGGAGTGTCTGGTAGAGGAGGTACTCGTCGTTGGGGCTAGGGGCTGGCTCGCCTTCGATTTCGCGGCGGAACGGGGCGTTCAGTTCCCTCCAGTTTCCGATCCTCTCTTGCCACTCCTCGGGAATCTCGGAGAGAACGTTGATGCGGGCTCGGATATCCTCGCTTCGCTTGGTGTCGTGCGTGGAGGTCGAGAGCATCGCGTGCGGCCAGCGGGCGAGACGCTTGGCGTTCTGGCGGTGAAACTCGGTGACGGAGACGCCGAAGTGTTCCGGCTCCCCGCCGACCTCGTTCAGGGAGACGAAGCGGTCGTACACGTAGAGGGCCTGATCCTCCATTCCCTTCGCCATAACGGGCCCCGTGTACTGCTGGAACCGGTACACGAAGTCGAGGGCCGCGTCGTCCCGGGGAGCCCACAGCACCACGTCGCGGATAAAATCGAAGGCGCCCGGATCGCCGTCGCTCCCCGCTTTCGCTTCCCGCACCGCAACGTCGAGGTGCTCCCGGTCGACTCCGGAGATACGCCCAGGGCCGATGTAGGTCCGGTACACCGGGAAGTGGGCCACAACCTCCGCTAGCGCCCTGCGGAGGGTCTCGAAGCCAAAATCGTACGAGCGTCCGTGCTCGGAGATCGCCAGCAGGCGATAGGAGAGCGCCTTCAACTCGCTAGCCAGCGCCCCGCGCATCACCTTGCGCTTGCAACGCAGAAGTAGCCCCGGAAAATCGATGTCTTCCCCGAGGAAGGTCCTGTAAGCCTCGCTGATGCCGGCCTCCCCCTCCGGGTCCACGAACAACCCGTTCACCAGGTTCATGAAATCGTAGCCCGTCGTTCCCGAGACCGGCCAGTCGTCCGGCAGATCCTCCCCACGGGCCAGTATCTTCTCGACCAGCGTGTAAACCGGCCCTCCAGACGCCCTGATAATGGCGTCGCGCAGACGGCCGAGGTAGGCGGTAGGATCCCTCAGCCCGTCGGGGTGGTCGATGCGCAGCCCGTCGACGGCACCCTCCCCGATCAGGCGCAGCACGAGCCCGTGCGTGGCTGCGAAGACGTCCTCGTCCTCGACCCGGACACCCGCGAGGTCGTTGACGGCGAAGAAGCGCCGGTAGTTGATCTCATCGCCGGCTACCCGCCAGTGGGCAAGCCTGTAGGCCTGCGCCGCGAGCAGCGGGTGCAGGGCCCGGAAGCCTTCGCCGTTGAGCCGCCGAACGCGCTCCTCGACGGCGCTCGAGACCTCGGATGACCGCGCGCACAGGTCGGCGAGGCCACCCTTCAGGCTTGCCGCGTCATGCGCCCGGATGGAGACGCTTTGCTCGTCCGTCGCATCCCGGCCGGGTAGGTCGCCGAAGGCTGTCACGAGATCTCTGATCTCTCCTCGCTGCTCACCCGCCTCAGAAGGGTCCAGGCCCTCGAGGATCATAGGGTAGGTGCGGGGGTCGATCGGGAGGCGGTGCTCGTAGTAGGTCACGGCGAAGGCACCCTTCTCGGCATCGAAGACCAGCCCGAGTTCTCCGCGTCCGAGGGTGGCGCGGTAGTGATCGCCCAGTACCGGCAGCAGGACCTTCCCCTGTAGCTCCCGCTTGCCCGCGGGAGACCAGTCGATGTCGAAGAAGGTAGCGTAATGCGAGGCGGGGCCGTTCTCCAGCACGTCGTACCAGAAGGCGTTGTCGGGGCCGACGCCCATATGGTTTGGAACGATGTCGAGGAGCTGGCCCATACCGTGATCCCGGAGAACCCGAACCAGACGCCGGTAATCGTCCTCGGTCCCGAGTTCCGGGTTGAGCGAGGTAGGGTCGACCACGTCGTAGCCGTGCGTGCTGCCCGGCCTGGCTTTCAGGTAGGGCGAGGTGTAGACGTCGCCAACCCCGAGCTCGGCCAGGTAGGGTACGAGTGCGGCCGCATCCGAGAACGTGAAGCCCCCGTTGAGCTGCAGCCTGTAGGTGGAGCGGGGTACCCTCACCCCGTCAGGTACCACAGCGCAGACCAGCCCGGAAGCTCCGGCCCGTCTTTCGCCACGCCGTCGCCCGCGTAGAGAATCTTGCCCGGGGGCCGCTCTACCCCGTCGAGCGGTTCAGGGCCGAGGTTGGCCAGGAGCGTGAGGCAGGAGTCGTCGCCGAGCCTCCACCACACGCGCAGTCCCCGTTCGCCCACCGCCTCGTACCCCGATTCGCCACCGGGGGAGCCGCCGAGGCGGGGCAGGATCTCCGCCCGCCGCAGCGCGAGCAGCCCGCGGTAGAGTTCCAGGTGCCTGGCGTGCTCCTGTTCGTCGAGGCTCGCCCAGTCCAGCTTGCCCCGGACGAACGTCTCCTCAGCGCCCGGATCGGGGATGCTGTCGGCGTCCTCCGCTTCGAAGAACCCCGCAAACTCAGCGCGGCGCCCCTCGGCAACGAGCGGCGCGAGGTCCTGCCCAAAGTCGCAGAAGAACGGGAACGGGGAGTCGGCGTTCCATTCCTCGCCCATAAAAAGCATGGGGGTCTGGGGCGCGAGCAGGTAGATCTCTGCCGCCGCGCGCACGGCTTCTGGTGAGGCGAGCTTGCCTATCCTCTCCCCGAAGGCCCTGTTGCCGACCTGGTCGTGGTTCTGCACGAAAGAGACGAAGACGCCGGGCGGCAGGCTCGTATCAGGCGCCTCTGCGTGGACGAACCCCCCGGACAGGGCCCTCCCGAGATCCGCCACCGGCTCCCCGGCGTAATCCGCGTAGTAACCGGCGCTCTCCCCCGTCATCACTACGTGAAGCGCGTGGTGCAGGTCGTCGTTCCACTGCGCATCGTATGGTCCACGCAGGTAGCGGGCCTCCTTGGCGTCGTTCTCCAGAACCAGGTGCACGTGGCGGTGGTGCCCCGGTCCTTCCCGCACGCGCCCCGCGAGCTCGTCAAGAAAGTGCGTCTCGGACGAGTCTTTGATGGCGTGCACGGCATCGAGCCTGAGGCCGTCGAAGCCGTACTCCTCCAACCAGTAGAGGGCGTTGTGGATGAAGTACTCGCGCACGTGCCCGCTGCCCTCGCCGTCGAAGTTGACCGCCGCCCCCCAAGGCGTGTCGTACCGGTCGGTGAAGAACTGCGGGGCATACCGAGAGAGGTAGTTCCCTTCGGGTCCGAAGTGGTTGTAGACAACGTCCAGGAAGACCATCAGGCCCCTGTCGTGCGCGCTCTGCACGAGGTTCTTTAGCTCATCCGGGGTTCCGTAGGTGCTCTCCGGGGCGAAGGGCAAGACCCCATCGTAGCCCCAGTTGCGGCGGCCCGGGAACTCGGAGAGCGGCATCAGCTCGATCGCCGTGACGCCAAGCCCGACGAGGTGGTCGAGCCTTCCCTCTACACCGGCGAAGGTGCCTACCGGCGTAAAGGTGCCGACATGCAACTCGTACAGGACCACCTCCTCCCAGGGCCGTCCACCCGGATACCAGTCCCGCCACTCGTAGGATACGGGGTCGACGACCGCGCTCGCGCCGTGCACGCCGTCGGGCTGACTTCTCGAGGCGGGATCCGGAACCTCCTCCCCGCCGTCGATACGGAAGCGGTAGCGTGTGCCCGCACCCGCTCTGGTGGTCAGGGAGAAAGTGCCGTCCTCCTGTCGGGACATCGGGATCCCGTCGCCTTCCAGGACGAGGTCCACGTCTTCTGCGGCTGGCGCCCACAGGTTGAACCTCGTCTCGCCGTCTTCCAGCACCTCGGCGCCGAGGGGCATCTCGTGGCGCCGCCTCAATCCGCGTCCTCGTCGACCGTCTCGCGCCTACGGTAGTTCACGAGCACGGCCATCGAACGGGGTTTCAGTTTGTAGACGTCGTCCGGCTTGAGGAAGCGGGCGGCCCTGAGCCCGGCAGCGTAGGAAGTGTCCATGAAGACCTCCCAGCGCACGTCCTCGGGAGAGGTTGGAAGGCGGAAGTCGGCCCCGTTCTCATCGGCGTTGAAGAGCAGCAGGAAGTCGTCGTCGACCTGGGGGCGGCCCTGGGCGTCGTGCTCGCCTTCGAGTAGGCCGGACATGTGCAGGCCGAGGGAGCGGGCGAAGGAGTTGTTCCACTCCTCGTCGGTCATCTCGCGGCCCTCAGGGGTCAGCCAGGTGATGTCCTTGGCGTCTGCGCCCCTAAGCTCGCGGCCCTGGAAAAAGCTCTTGCGCCGGAAGGCCGGGTGTTCGGTGCGGAGCCGGATCATACGCCGCACGAAGGCCAGGAAATTCTTGTCTGGGGCGGAGAGGTTCCAGTCGAGCCAGCTCGTCTCGTTGTCCTGGCAGTAGGCGTTGTTGTTGCCGCCCTGGGTTCGGCGCATCTCGTCCCCGGAGAGGATCATGGGCACGCCCTGCGAGAGCAGGAGGGTCGCCATGATGTTGCGCCTCTGGCGGGCCCTGGTGCGCCTGATCTCCAGGTCCTCCGTCTGCCCTTCGACGCCGTAGTTACGGCTGAGGTTGTGGTTCTCGCCGTCGTTGTTGTTCTCCCCGTTGGCCTCGTTGTGCTTCCGGTCGTAGGAGACGAGATCCGAGAGGGTGAAGCCGTCGTGGGCCGTGACGAAGTTGATGCTCGCGTAGGGCCTGCGCCCGCCGCGCTCGTAGAGATCGCTCGAGCCGGTTAGCCTGTAGGCGAGCTCGCCCACGATCCCGCCGTCACCCTTCCAGTAGGAGCGGACCTCGTCGCGGTATTTGCCGTTCCACTCGGCCCATCCCACCGGGAAGTTTCCGACCTGGTAGCCGCCCTCACCCACGTCCCAGGGCTCCGCTATGAGCTTGGCCTGGGAGATGACGGGGTCCTGATGGATTATGGTGAAGAAGCTGGAGAGGGCATCGACCTCGTAGAGCTGGCGCGCCAGGGCGCTCGCCAGGTCGAATCTAAAGCCGTCCACGTGCATCTCCAGTATCCAGTACCGCAGGGAGTCCATTATGAGCTGCAACACGCGCGGGTGCATCATGTTGAGCGTGTTGCCCGTCCCCGTGAAGTCCATGTAGTGGCGCAGATCATCTGGCACGAGCCTGTAGTAGGCGGCGTTGTCGATGCCGCGAAAGGAGAGCGTGGGCCCCAGTCTATTACCCTCCGCGGTGTGGTTGTAGACGACGTCCAGGATCACCTCGAGCCCCGCCGAGTGCAGCCGCTTGACCATGGTCTTGAACTCGCTGATGCTGCCCGACGCCGCATAGCGCATATCCGGCGCGAAGAACCCGATAGAGTTGTAGCCCCAGTAGTTCTTGAGGCCCCTCTCGGCCAGGTGCCTGTCGTCAACGAAAGCGTGAACGGGCATCAGCTCGACGGCCGTCACCCCGAGCTTCTTGAGGTGCTCTATGGCCGGCGCCGAAGCCAGGCCGGCGTAGGTGCCGCGCAGGTCCTCCGGCACCTCGGGATGCCTCTGGGTGAACCCCTTGACGTGGAGCTCGTAGATGACCGTATCCTCCCACGGCGTGCGTGGCGGCCTATCGTCATCCCAGGTAAAGGCCGTGTCGACCACCCTGCACTTGGGCATGCCGGCGGCGTTGTCCTGCCGGTCGAGGGCAAGGTCCTCTTCCTCGGCGCCGAGCCTGTACCCGAAGTGGGGGTACTCCCAGTCCACAGACCCGACCGTCGCCTTGGCATAGGGGTCGAGCAGGAGTTTGGCAGGGTTGAAGCGATGACCGTTTTCGGGGTCGTAGGGCCCGTGGACCCTGTAGCCGTAGAGCTGGCCGAGCCGGCAGTAGGGCAGGTAGCAGTGCCAGATCCTGTCCGTCCACTCCCTGAGCTCGATCCTCTCGACCTCTTCCTTCCCGGAGGCGTCGAAGAGACAGAGCTCCACCCCCTCGGCGTTCTCCGAGAACAGGGCGAAGTTGACGCCCTGCCCATCCCAGGTCGCGCCCAGCGGATAGGGATGTCCGGGCCACACGACGCTGGTCAAGTACGGTTCTCCACGTTGGCCATGATGTCCTTTCTTCGAAGGCCACAGGCATCAGGTAATCCTCATGAGGCCTGTGACCTGTAGCCTGATGCCTTTTCGCTAGCCGAGCGGCTTCAGCACTACTGTCGCCAGCGGCGGTAACGTGAGCACGATGGAGTGCTCTCGGCCGTGCGCCTCGACTCTTTGTGTGCTTATGCGACCTGTGTTGCCCACGCCGCTGCCGCCGTAGCGGGCATCGTCGGTGTTTAGGGTTTCCTCGTAGGCGGCCGCTTCGGGTACGCCTACGCGGTAGTCGTAACGCACTACCGGCGTGAAGTTGCAGACGACGATCGCCAGATCTTCCTCCGCGTCCGTGCGCCTGAGAAAGGATACCACGCTATTCTCGATATCCCCGCCCGAGATCCACTCGAACCCAGCGGGATCGAAGTCCACCCTGTAGAGGGCCGGGGTGGTGCGGTAGAGGGCGTTCAGGTCTTTTGTGAGGGCCTGGATGCCCTCGTGAGATGGTTCCTGGAGCAGGTGCCAGTCGAGGGAGATGTCGTGGTTCCATTCCCGGCGCTGGGCGATCTCACCGCCCATGAAGAGGAGTTGTTTGCCGGGGTGGGCGTACATGAAGCCGTAGTAGGCGCGGAGGTTGGCGAACTGCTGCCATTCGTCGCCCGGCATCTTCTCGAGCAGGGACCCTTTGCCGTGCACCACCTCGTCGTGCGAGAGGGGAAGGACGAAGTTCTCACCGAAAGCGTAGGCGAGGGAGAAGGTGATCTCGTTGTGGTGGTACCTGCGGTTGATCGGGTCTTCGGACATGTACTGCAGGCTGTCGTGCATCCAGCCCATGTTCCACTTGTAGCCGAACCCGAGCCCCCCCATGGAGGTCGGGCGGCTGACCATGGGCCACGCGGTCGATTCTTCGGCGAGCGTGGTCGCGCCGGGATGCCCCCCGAAGACTACCTCGTTCGCGCGCCGCAGGAAGGAGACGGCCTCCAGGTTCTCGTTGCCGCCGTGCACGTTCGGGATCCACTCCCCCGGGTTACGCGAGTAGTCGAGGTAGAGCATGGAGGCGACGGCGTCGACCCTGAGGCCGTCGACGTGGTACTCGGAGAGCCAGAACAGGGCGTTGGAGAGCAGGTAGTTCCTGACCTCGGGGCGGCCGTAGTTGAAGACGAGCGTGCCCCAGTCGGGGTGCCGGCCCTGGCGCGGGTCAGCGTGGTCGTAGAGGTGGGTCCCGTCGAAGAGGGCAAGGCCGTGCTGATCCTCGGGGAAGTGCGCGGGGACCCAGTCTATGAACACGCCTATCCCCTCCCGGTGGAAGGCGTCCACCAGGTCCTTGAAGTCGTCTGGCGTGCCGAACCGGCTCGTCGGGGCGAAGAGGCCGAGGGGCTGGTAGCCCCACGAGCCGTCGAAGGGGTGCTCGGTGGGCGGCAGGAACTCCACGTGGGTGTAGCCCATCTCAGCGACATAGGGCACCAGCTCTTCGGCGAGCTGGCCGTAGGTATAGTAGGAGCCGTCGGGGTTCCTCCTCCAGGAGCCCAGATGAACCTCGTAGATCGCCATCGGGGCGTCGAGCGCGTTCGCACCTTCACGCCCCCGCATCCACGCCTCGTCGTTCCACTCGAAGCGCGTGGGGTCGTGTACGACGGAGGCCGTGCCCGGAAGCCTCTCGGCACGGAAGCCGAAAGGGTCGGCCTTCAGCGGCAAGAGCTCGCCGTTCGGGCCGAGGATCTCGTACTTGTAGACCTCACCGTCGCCCACGCCGGGGAGAAAGATCTCCCAGACGCCCCCAGGATGCTTGCGCATGGGGTGTTTGCGCCCATCCCAGAAGTTGAAGTTGCCGACCACCGAGACACGCTTCGCGTTCGGGGCCCAGACCGCGAAGCTCGTGCCGGCGACGCCTTCCAGCTCCGTCGGGTGTGCCCCCAGCTTCTCGTAGAGTCCGAGGTGGGTTCCTTCGCCGAACAGGAAGAGGTCCTGATCTCCGAGAACCCCGGGGAATCGGTAGGGGTCCTCGACCTCGTCCTCGCCGCCTTCCTCCCATCTGACCCGCAGACGGTAAGGCACGCTCTGCCGGACAGCCCCAGCGAAGAAGCCATCCGGGTGGATGCGCTCCAGGACGCCCACGGCGTCGCCTTCGCGGGAGACGACCTCGACCGACCTCGCACCCGGCAGAAACGCCCGGACCACGGGGCCATCCTCCGAGGCGTGCATGCCGAGGAAGGAGAACGGGTCTCCGTGGTCTCCGGCGACTATGGCGGCGACCGCTTCCACCTGCCTCATAGGTCCTCCTCCCCGTCCTCTAGAAGGTCCAGGACGCTCTTTATCGGGATGCCGACCCAATCGGGACGGTTGTCCAGCTCGTAGCGGATCTCGTAGAGCGCCTTCTCCAGCGTGAAGAGCCCGATCAGGGCCCGCGCCTGCTCCTCGTCTTCGGGGTAAGAGGCGGCATCGCCCACGCCTTCCCGGTAACCGTCGAGGAAGGACCGACCGGTCCGTTCCTTCCAGAGCCTGACCCAGGGCTCGAGCGTTTCGAGCTGGTCGGCGCGATCGGCCCCGAGGTCCATCAGCGCGGAGCGGATGGCATAGTCGAACGAGCGGAGCATACCAGCCACATCCCGCAGGGGCGAGTGCTTCTTGCGCCGCTCGGCAAGGGGCCTCGCCGGCTCGCCCTCGAAGTCTATGATCTCGAAGTCGTTGCTGACCACGAGTACCTGCCCGAGGTGGTAGTCCCCGTGGTGCCTGGTCTTGACGACCCCGAAATTCTGCCCGGCGACGCTCTTTACGCTCCTCCTCAACTCCTCTCGCAGACCGAGGAGCCGCTCGACGTCGGGGGCGACTTCGTCGGGCAGGCTGCTCCCCCGCCGCTTCAGCAGGTCGAGGGTGCTCCCCGCTTCCGCGAGAACCCCGTCGACCCACCCCGCCACCTCTTCAGGGGAGGCCATCTCGGGGGCGAAGGCCTCATCGTCCGTCGGGGCGGCGAAGGCGGCATGAAGCTCTCCCGTGCGCAGGCCGAGAATACGAACCAGGCTGGCGAAGAAGGTGTCTTCGGCCGCCAGCT
>DASUPX010000239.1:0-4897 GCA_036280905.1 Rubrobacter sp.
GTCCCTCCTCTCCTCAACCCTGCCCGTCGTGCTGCGGCGACCCTAGCGCCCGTTTCCAGAGCGATGGATCATCTCCGACGCGTCGCCAGGATGTCCCGAAGGGGGTATAACGCTGCCTGAACACCTCCCTCTTTTTGGACGAACTGGCATCGGCACCTTTGGTTGCTAGATCCGTGCGCCAGGTGTGCACCCCCGGTCCGGCGCCCGCCAGTCTCGCCCGATCATCCGCATGAGAGCCGGATACACGATCAGGTACCGGAACGGCTTGATCGCTGCCATGTAGGCCTTGCCGAACAGGCCGTTGGGTTTCACCAGGACGGCGACCTGCCCTCTGTAGCCGCCTGCCCCGTCCGGGACCCAGCCGACGTGCATGACGCCGTGCACGGTCCGGTTGGCCCCCTCCGCGGCGAACTCGTCGTCTGTAAGGTACAGCGGGCTGGCGGGAAGCGCGTCGAACTCGGGCCCTGCAGGCCCGTCGCGCAGGTCGGCTGGCAGCCGGTTGTGGAGGCCTGGCATCCCGGGTCCGATACCGGCTTCCGGTGTGTCCCAGCCAAGCAGCTCCCCGACCCTGTCCCTGAGCTCCCAGAGCGCCCGGGCCGCGCTCGGGAAGCTCCTCGACGGATCACAGGCGGCTAATTTCCGCACCAGCCGGGGAAAGTCCTCCGGGCCACCCGGCGTCGGCAGCGCCCAGACATCCTCTAGCTCGAAGTCGGGGGCGATCTCGTGTATTCGCCAGGGCAGGGACGTGTGCGAGGTGTTCGGGAGCCTCATGGCTCGACCTCCATCCGTTGGGTTGCGTTCTCCGTCCTCCCGGGTCTGACGGACGAAAGCGATCAGAAGTGACATGGGCGCCCCCGCCCCGCAAGATCACATCCCCCACGCGGACCACGTATGCCCGGACCGGGCAACGAGCGCGATGGGCACCCTCGTACTCCTCGGCGGGGTACGTTTCTAGCCGATGCCTGCGCTACGGCAAGATGCACCCGAACACACCTTGAGTGCGTCCAGCCGGGCGGATAGTCCGACCATAAGGTCAGCCTTGTCTGACCTGGCGTGAAGGCTGTGAAGCTGATGGCGGTCATTGTTCATATCGTAGAGTTCCTTGTCGCCGGTGTCCCACTCCACGTAAGCCCACCTGGGCGTCCTGAGCATGTTCCAGCCGCGTCCGAGGTCCTCGATGAGTACCTCCTCGCGCCACCCGGATGGCCACCCGCCTGACGAAAAGACCGGGGCAAGGCTCCTCCCGTCGAGGTCAACCCAGGGCGCGTCAGCGAGGTCGAGCAGCGTCGGAGGGAGGTCCGCATGAGAGACCACCGCGTCGCTCCTGGAACCGGCTTGAAGCTTCGGCCCACACACGATGAAAGGCGTGCGGGAGGCCTCCTCGTAGGGGAGGTTCTTCCTGTGCAGCCCGTGCTCGCCAAGCAGGTAGCCGTTGTCGGTGACGAAGAAGACGAAGGTGTTCTCTTGCTGTCCCGTCTGGTCGAGGGCTTCCATGAGCCGCCTCACCAGATCATCCACTTCCTGTATTTCCCCTAGCTTTCCCCGGTACACCCTGGTAGCCCTTCGGCGCTCGGACCCGGTGTAAGGTGCCTCCGCCCGCACCCAATCCGGTTTGTCCGATAGATCTTTCTCTCCGCTGCTCGGTACGCCCCCAGGAGGCGTGGCGCTAGACTGGTCGTCGTGCCTGGGGGCTGGGTAGTACGGACTGTGGGGAGCGTGTGGGCACACGTAGGCGAACCACGGAACCGATGAGCCCGACCGATCCCTCACGAAGCGCTCCGCGTCGGCGCCGAGCACGTCGGTCTCGTTGACCACCGACCGGTAGTACCTCCTGATTCCACTGCCGTCGTGGTATAGAAACGAACCGGCTTTTTCTGGTTCGGACTCCACCATCGCAAACCAGTCGTCCCACCCGGGAGGCACGGCGCCGCCGTCGTAACCGTTGGTGTACTTCCCCCCGAAGTAGGTTCTATATCCAGCCCGCCCGAGACGGGTTGCGATGGTGTCCGACTCGTAAACTGATGTCCGAAGGTCCTCGTAGGCCCCGGCGGTCCTGGTGAGCCCCGTGTTGTGAGAGTACCTGCCGGTCAGAAGCGTGGCGCGTGCGGGACCGCAGATGGGGGTAGAGACGTAGGCGTTCGGGCTGAAGGTCATGCCACGGTTTCCGATCAGCTCTCGCACCGCTTTCATACGGGTAACCGTGTAGTAGGGTTGGTCGTCGGTCATGATGACGAGAAGGTTGGGTCCTCCTCTCCTGCCACCAATAGTCCCGGTAAGGGACAGTCCGGCAACGGCAGCGCCCGCGCCCCCGAGGGCGAAGAATTCCTTTCTACTCATGCGCGGCTCACTCACAGGCTAATTGCAGTGCACCAGCACACATGGCGACGTGAGCGAAATTACGCGACCTCGTTGTCCGCTCGATAAAGCGGTCTCGGTCTGCCGAAACACTGACCTACTGGGAGTCGGGCGTTCGGCGATCACCTGAAGATGAGAAACCGAATGCTGATCGTCAGTGGGCTACCCAAGCAAACCACTGACGCTTGTCCTCGACCCCATCTACAGGGGGTTTTTATCCCGTTGACCCTCCGTACTCGAGCCATCGGTCCTGCTGATCCTTGAGCCACGTTTCGCGCAGCCTTATGGAGGCGAGCCTCGCCTCCATATCCCCTTCCTCGAGTTCCTCCACAGGCTTGTAGTACACCTTGCCGTTGCTGGTGAGGGCCACCAGCCCCTCCGCGGCCTGTCTCCGGTCCAGGGAAGCCAGTTGCCGCAGATCCGCGGATAGCTCTCCCGCTAGTCTCTCCCTCAACAACGCGGCAAGCTGCCCCTTCTTTCGTAGCTTGACCTCCCGCTTCTCTTCGCGAATGAAGGATTCCCAGGCCGCCCGGCGAGCGCTCTCACGTTCTATTTCTCGCTGCCGTCGCCGTTCTTTTCGCAACTGTTCCCGCCCGCGCTCCTCGGCCCGCTCTCGCGGTAGGCCGGTCTGCCACTGGTCCGCGCTCTCCCCGCCGTGCTCCCCCTCGCTCAACTCCTCCAGGCGCTTTCCAGCCTCAGTTCTGAGAATGGTTCCGAGCGCCACTGCGAATGGCTCGCCAGTTCGTTCGGCGCGGAGGACCGCCTGCCGCTTCAGGACCTCCATAGCCATCTGGGACACACTCTGATTCTCCCTCATGGGGGTTCTCTCCTCATAGATATACTGCGGCTCGAGAAAGCCCTCTTCATGCCTGAAGCCGGCGATCTCTGGCCCATGCGACGATCGCTATTTGGTGCTGCCGCACCGACGCATGCGCCGATTGCTGGACATTCCATCTCGTCGCTTCCTGGACCATTCGAGGCGAGGCGCGACAGAACCGTTATTGTAGCACGAATTACTAGATGAGGTGCTTGCCCCATGCGGCGACATTCCGCCCGATGTTCCGGCCTACCGGCATCTGGAGATTCGGGGGTGACGGTAGCGAGCCAGGACAGGAAGAGGGAATCTCCGGTCCCGCCAGTGATGCCCGCAACCTGAAGCCCGGATCCATCCCGGATCCGCCTTCCTCCACCGTAGCCCCATGTTGCTTTGTGCATGCCCGCAGATTAGACTTTCCTGGGATGAGGAGCTTCCAGACCAACACCAGAGAACGGCGCGGCGTGCGCCGCCTGTGGCTCTGGTTGCTGCCAGTCGTCTCCGTCGCCCTGGTGGTAGGCGTTGTGCTCGCCGCCGGTCCGCTCTCACTGACAACGCTTGGAAACCGGACGGGTCAGGACGCCTCCGGGAGCGAGGACTCTACGGGCAGCTGGATCGACAGGGTTTTTGGGGGTGGGGGACCGCTCGCCGAAGGACCACTCAACGTGCTCGTGCTCGGCGTGGACACGCGCCCCGACGACCCTGCAATGGGGAGCCGGACGGATACCATCATGCTCGTTCAGGTGGTGCCCAAGACCGGTGATGTCAAGCTACTCTCCGTGCCGCGCGACCTCTATATCGAGGTCGGGTCGGGTCAGAAAGACAGGATCAACGCCGCCTACAACTATGGTGGCATCGAGCAGACCGTCGACGCCATGGAGGGCTACACGGGCGTCACCATAGACCACTACGCTATCGTTGATTTCGAGGGCTTCAGGGAGGTCATCGACGCCATGGACGGCGTGAGGGTGGACGTGGGCCAGGACGTCTTCCCCGAGAAGTGGCACATGGGCGAGGGCGTGCAGCGTCTCGGCGGACGCAAGGCCCTCTTCTACGCCCGCTACAGGGGCACCGCCGGCGGCGACCTGGACCGCATGGAGCGCCAGCGAAGGCTGGTAGCCGCGCTCAGGAGCAAGGCCCTGCAGTGGAACATCATCGAGAAGCTCCCCGCGACCATGAAGGTCATGAACGAAAACGTCCAGACCGACCTCGACCTCGACTCCTCGGTGGCCCTTGGACAGGTTCTGATCCGCCGCGGAAAACACGCCGAAGTAACCTCGGAGCAACTGCAGGGCACCCCAAGAACGCTCCCCGACGGCGCCGAGGTCCTGATCCCCGACGACGACGAGAACAAGCTGATCCTCGCAGAGTTCCGGTAGCGCAGCCCACGTGCGCCCATAGCGTAAAGCCTCGCTATAAGGGGGGCGCCGAGCACTCTGCTGTTATAATCCGCGCAGGATTTGTGGCGAGCGAGAGTGGTGGAATGGTAGACACGCTAGATTTAGGATCTAGTGCCCTAGGGCGTGCGGGTTCAAATCCCGCCTCTCGCACATCGCCGCCCGGGTCGGGCCGGTCAAGAGGAACTGGAGGGTATGACGGCTAACGTAACTAAACTCGAGGAGAACAAGGTCAGACTCGACGTCGAGGTGGCCCCCGAGACGGTCAGGCAGGGCGTCGAGGCCAAGATCAAGGAGCTCGGCCGGCAGGTTCGGGTTCCTGGTTTTCGTC
>DASUPX010000240.1:0-6142 GCA_036280905.1 Rubrobacter sp.
CCACCCCCACCCCTGGATCTCGTGTTCCGTGGCCCGGTTTACGCGGCCAGGCAGTAGTTTATGGCGGCGGGGATGCCCGAGGCGGTCTCGACCACGGCGAAGCGGCCGCCACCAGAGTCGGCAAGCCTGCGGCAGCGAGACCGGGATTTTTCGCCCCTGCCGGTCGCCACAACGTGCAGCAGCGGGAAAGCGGCGGCGACGGGGTCTGCTGGGTTACCGACCGTCTGCATACCGTCGCTGAACAGGAGCCCGACCCGCTCCTGGACGTCTGCACCCTCCAGCTCTTCGAGGCCGGCCTTGAGGCCGAGTCCTACGTCAGTAAGGCCCCGGCCGGTCAGCGCGAACACGCGGTCTAGCAGCGTGTCCAGGGGCATGTCGTCGTGCAGGTGCTTCAGGACTCTCGACTCGCGCCAGAAGGCGACGATAGCAAACGGGTCGGGCGCCACCCGAGCCGCGAAGGCGGCCAGGGCGAGCGCGGCGTGGAAGAGGGCAGGCCCCTCCATGGAGCCCGAGACATCGAGGATCAGGGCGTAGGCGCGCTGGTGGTGACGCCGGTCCAGCACATGCAGGTCCTTGTCCTCCGGGTGGGGCGTGGCGAGGAGCCGCTCCAGCGAGCGATCAAGGTCGAGCTCGGCGGCCTGCCCGGTGTAAGGAACGCTCACGAGGCGTCCGCGACCGCTACGCCCCGCCAGGCCCTGCCGCGCTTCGCGCAGCAGGATCTCCCGCGTCAGCCTCAGCGCCTGGTCGCGCAGGTCCGCGCGGTCGTGTAGTTCGGTCATCTCGCCCAGAAGCTCCAGCCGGTCACCAGGATGCTCTTCGAGCGCAGCCTCGATCTCGCCAGGTCCTGTCTCCCCCTGATGCAGCCGTTCGGCGAGCTCGGGATGCTCCCTGGCAAACGCCCCGTATGTGCGACGGCCCGAAGATCCGTACACATCATCGCCGGCCTTCTCATCCGAGGAGCGTTTCGCCCCCTCACCGTCACGAGACGTGTGTTGGGGCTGGCCCTCCTCATCGCCGCTCTCCGGCGAGGCCTCGTCACCCGCTTCGTCTGGCTCAGCATCAGGATGCTCGGGGACCTCGTCCGGTGGGGGTGGGTTGCTCAGGGCCGCGTTTACGACCTCCTCCACCACCTCGTCGGCCGTACGCCGGGCAGCCTCGCGCACGACTATCTTGATAGAGAAGGCCGTCTGCGCCGCGCCCACGAGGGTCCGCCGCGCCTGCTCGTCTTCCGGCGCATGGGAGAGGGTAACGTCGCGCAGAATCGCGAGTTGCTCGGCCACGAGCACGAAGTCTATGGCGGCGCGTAGGGAGGCGCCCATCCGAAGGTCCGGATGGCGGCGGGTCAGCCGCGCGGTCCGAACGGCGAGCCGGATGAGCCAGGCATCCTGGCTTTCCGTGCGGCGCGCGACGATGTCGCGCTCCTCTGGCTCGGGCTGGTAGTCCATCACCACCCGGCACAGCCGGTCGGTAATAGCACCCCCCAGTTGGGCCGTGCCGGCGTTGTCGAAGGGGTTCATCGCCGCGACGATCCGGAAGCCTGGAGCCGCCCTGACGCTGCCGGCGCGCGGTATGGTCAACTCGCGCTCGGCCATCGCCGTCAAGAGCGCGTTCAGGGTGTCTTCGGGCACGCGGTTGAACTCCTCGATGTAGAGGATGCCGCCTTCGGCCATGGCGAGCGGAAGCGGCCCGTGGGTGAAGTTCTCCGGGCTGTAGCCCTCCTGCAAGACGCGTGAGGGGCTATGGTGGCCGACCAGCTTGGACGGCGTGAGATCCGCGTTCCCCTCAACGAAGTGGAGGGTCGACCCGCTCAGGTCGGCCACGGCGCGCAGGATGGTGGATTTGCTCGTGCCGGGCGGGCCTTCGAGCAACAGGTCACGGCCCGCACCAAGCGCTGCGAGGAGTAGCTGGGTGTCCTCTACCCGTCCCACGACCCGCGACCGGATACCCTCCTGGATGCGACGAAGATCCGTTGCTTGCACGCTTACCAGGCCCGGTGGTAGACCGTGACGCTAGGCATGTTCATGCTGTCGACCATGTCCTGATTGTAACGAATCATGAAGAACTTGCTAACGTGCGCCCCCAGAGCCGAGCGCATGGACCCCAGAAAACACATCCGGCATTGTTGTAGTGATCCACCCAGAAGCCCCTGCGGAGCGCGTGCTCGGGTGGTGGGACCTGTAGACTTCGTGTTGGCAGCGGGGCACATCGTCCAGGGGAAGGTGGAGAGATGTCAGGCAACGCGTTTCCGGTCGTATTCGACGGACACAACGACGTACTCTTGAGGCTAGGCGCGCCGGATGGGGACGGTCCCGCGGCGTTCTTCGAGCGCGATGACGAGGGGCATCTGGATCTCCCACGGGCACGCGAAGGCGGGTTCGGGGGCGGGTTCTTCGCGGTCTGGGTCCCCTCGCCCCGGAGGCGGCCAGGCGGGCGTGCCCCAAACGGACTTCCTCCCGCGCTCGACCCCGCTTACGCGATGCGCCGCACCCTCTCCGCGGTGGCCACGCTCTTCGATCTCGAAGATCGGTCCGATGGGAACTTGCGGATCGTACGCACCGTCTCCGAATTGCGCTGGTGCCTGGACGAAGGGGTGATGCCGGCGATCCTCCACTTCGAGGGCGCCGACGCCATCGACACGGACCTGGACGCACTGCGGGTGTTCTACCGGGCGGGGCTGCGATCGCTCGGCCTCGTGTGGGGCCGTCCAAACGACTTCGCCGAAGGCGTCGCCGTCCATTACCGTGGCTCGCCGGATACAGGACCGGGCCTGACCGCGGCCGGAAGAGACCTGGTCCGGGCATGCAACGAGCTCCGTATCATGATCGACCTGTCCCACCTGAACGAGCGGGGTTTCTGGGATGTGGCCGAGCTCACGGATGCCCCCCTCGTCGCCACTCATTCCAACGCCTACGCCCTGTGCCAATCCTCCAGAAACCTCACAGACCCGCAGCTCGACGCCATAGCCGCCTCGGACGGGATGGTCGGCCTCAACTTCGCGGTCAATTTCCTTCGCGAGGATGCGCGCAGGGACGCGGACACTTCCCTGGACGTCATGGTCAGGCACATAGACTACCTGGTAGGGCGGATCGGCATAGACCGGGTCGGCTTCGGCTCGGACTTCGACGGCGTCATGATTCCCCGGGAGATAGGCGACGTATCCGGCCTTCCAAAGCTCCTGTCGGCATTGAGGGACCGGGGATACGACGACCACGCCCTCGCCAGGCTGGCCCACGAAAACTGGCTTCGTGTTCTGGAGAGGACCTGGGGGAAGTAAGGCTACAGGCATCAGGCTACGGGGTTCAGGTATCTTTTCTCCGTGAGACTTCTCCCTGGCTCATCCTTCTCGAGCACCGCATTAACTTTGACACCGCTCTACCGCGTCCGGGTTTTGCCTCGGGCCAATGCTTCACAACGTAGTTCCGGGATCGCTCCTTGTGTACTATCTTACAAAATGGGGAAAGCTGAACGACCAACGGCATGGAAGGGAGTTGGTCGTGTCGGACTACGATCTGGTAGTCGTCGGTGGTGGCTTCGCGGGAGCGGCGGCCGCGTTGAGTTCCTGGAGTCGGCGAAGAACGGCGGACGTGTGGTCCTGATCGAGGCCGGGGATCCGGGTAGGTGGCCCGGGGCTTCGCGCTGGGCGAGACCCTTCTTACGGCTGGACCGCGACAACAGGCTCTCTAGCGACTGGATCGACCGGATGGAGGAGGCCAGCGGGGAAGAGCGGATCTGGACTACTGCCGCAGGCTGGTGGATGAGGTTCCCGGCACGATCGAGTTCATGCAGAAGCACGGCGCGAAGCTGGTCCACCACGATGAAGTGCACGCGGCGCTGGACTTCGAGGACCAGCACTACGTCTTTCTGACGAGCGGCGGCAAGGAGATAGTCGACTTCTACCTCGAACACATCAACAAGTACGAGGGCGCCGACGTACTCCTGGGACACGAAGCGCCCCGGTTGACGGTCGACGATGGGAGGGTCAACGGGGTCGTGGTGCGCACACCCAGAAGTGAAGAACTAACCATCGAGGGGGACACCGTGGTCCTTGCCTCGGGTAGCTTCGGGGGCAACCGGAACATGCTCTGGGAGCACCTCGGCAGGGATGTGACTGACCTCCCCCACATCGCTCCGGGCATACGCTACAACCAGGGCGGCGGCATCCGGATGGCGCGGGGGGTCGGGGCCGACACCGCCGGACAATTCGACATGTTCCATGCCGAGCTCGTCGACCCGCGGGCAAGCAAGTACCATCCGGCGATCTGGGGCCAGACCTATGGCATCGTGGTCAACGAGAACTGCGAGCGCTTCCACGGCGAGGGTGCAGACTACCTCTTCGCCAGGTCTCGTAGGCGATCACCTACGAGACCTGGCGCAACCAGAACCAGAAGTCTTACTTCATCACGGACCGGACGGTCTCATGGACCGCTTCGAGGGCAGTTGGATCCACGAACAGACTAATCAGCCGCCGGTGCAGTCCGATATCATCGCCGGCCTCGCCGGGAAGCTCGGCCTCGACCCGGAGAGGCTAGAGTCAACCGTCAGAGATTTCAATGCGGCCCGGGCGATTGGGACCCGACCAGGATGGACGGCAAGAAGACCTCGGGTATCCTGCCCCAGAAGTCCAACTGGGCGAACCCGATCTCCGAACCGCCGTTCTCTGCGTACCCGATGACGGCCCACATCATGGTCACCTACGGTGGCCTGAAGGTCGACCCTGATGGACACGTGCTCGACACGAACGGTGAGCCCATCCCCGGCCTCTACGCGGCGGGTGAGATCACGGGCCTCTTCTACAACAAAATGCCCGCGGTACGCTAGTGCTGACGGCAAACACCTTCGGACGTCTCATCGGTGCCAGCACTGCGAGGTCACTGCCGCATACGACCGCGGTGACGGGTTAGTATCGGGCGGCGCGCGTTTACGCGGTAACCGGTTCGGGTATCTTTCGGCACAAGGGAAGATGCCTAAGGAGGATCATGCCGGCAGACAGGACGTCGATCTTGCTCGACGAGGCCCAGAGGGTAGTACGGGCTGCCATGGATAAAGCGGAAGAGATCGGACAGCCCATGAACGTTGCCGTCGTAGACAACGGCAGGGACCTGAAAGCGTTCGCCCGTATGGAGGATGCGTGGCTCGGTAGCATAGATATCGCGATCAACAAAGCTTTCACCTCAGCCTCTTTTCAGATGCCCACGGAAGACCTAACCGAGATGACGCAGCCGGGGCAGCCGCTCTACGGTCTGGAGGCGACCAACAACGGTAGGGTGGTCATCTTCGGTGGCGGCATACTCCTGGAGCGGGACGGGGATATCGCTGGGGCCATCGGCGTCAGCGGCGGCACCGTAGACCAGGACCAGGAGGTCGCCAAAGCGGGGGTCGCCGCTTTCTAGGGTACGCAAACCGTTCCCACCGCTTCGATACCAGGGCCGACATGGCGTGACAGGGACGAAAACTGGGCGCGCGAATACGTCCTGCTGACGCTCAGGATCGGCAAAGCCGTAGAAGCGCGAACCGGCGACGGCTGGATGCTCGACTACTTCGGACCGCCGGAGTGGAAAGCTCTGGTTGATGCGGAGGATCCCGAGCCTGGCGGGGTCCTGCTCGAGGCGACCCACGCGACGGAGGAGACGCTCCCACACCAGGGTTTCGGGGCCCAACGAACGCGGTATCTGGCCAGGCATTTGCGGGCCCTTGATATGGCAGCCCGACGCCTCTCCGGTGAACGTTTCTCTTTGAGCGAGCAGGCCGCCGGCTGTTTCGACCTGAACGTTGACTGGGTCGCCGATGAACGATTCGGGGAGGCCGCGGACCTCATGAACCGCGTGGTGCCGGGACAGGGCGAGATCCGGAGGCGCCTCGCGGCATGGAAGAGGCGCCACGAGCTGCGACCATCCAGGACCCATCTTCTGCCGGCACTCTTCAAGAGGGCGATCCTGGAGGCGAGGCGGCGCACCGACGGTCTTGTCGGACTGCCCGAAGGTGAGGAAGTCGTTTTCGGGAACCTGGGTGACGAGCCGTTTCTGGCGCTGGCCGAATACCAGGGCGGGCTCCGCTCGCGGGTGCTCGTCAACACCCACAGGCCTTTCAACGTAGCCGACCTCCTCTACGTGTCCTGCCACGAAAGCTACCCCGGCCATCTGGC
>DASUPX010000241.1:0-2499 GCA_036280905.1 Rubrobacter sp.
TATTCCGCTCTAACGATTCGATACCCGGAAAAGGTTGGTTGTCGAAGCCACCGTTGCGAATCGAGACGACTGGCCGAAAGCGAGGCGAAGCCGAAGCGTTGCTGACAAGCGAGGGCAACAGCCCGAGCGTGCTGACAAACGGAGGCCGACAGGCCGGAGTGTGCTGTCAGACCTGAAGGTCTGACAAATCGTGTTCTGGCACCGACAGGTTGTACGGTCTTGCGGGTTTTTCCGCCAGAACGCGCACCTTGTAGACGAAGTCAGGGACGAACTCGCCCCTTCTCGATTCGAGAATCTGAACGGGTTGTCCCGTGGCTTTCAGTGCCGCGCGATCGCCTACGGCGTAGCGGGCTGGGCGGTTTCGGTCGACCAAGTTCCCTCCTTGTGGTAGCCAAAGTATAATTCTGGCACACTCGTGGGAGGCTGTAGAAGGAGGGAAGTGGCAGAGAGGTTTGATCTCGTCGTTGTGGGAGCTGGGCCCGGTGGGGCCTCGACGGCCTATCATGCCGCGAGGGCGGGCATGAACACGCTACTCGTCGACCGGCAGGAGTTTCCGCGGGACAAGACCTGCGGCGACGGCCTGATGCCGCACGCCGCCTCCGAGGTCGCATTGATGGGGCTCTCCGACTGGCTGGACGAGCCGCAGCACGGTCGCTTTACGGGGTTCTCGATCTACTCCGCTACAGCGCTGCTCGAACAGAAGGTCCCCCCCACCCTGCATGGACCCCACGGCTACGTCGCAAGGCGTGAGGAGACCGACGCCAAGCTGCTGGAACGGGCCGTCTCCGCCGGCGCACGCCTCCAGAGCAGGACCAGGGCCACGGATCTCGTGAGGTCCTCCTCCGGCCAGGTGGCCGGCATCGAGGCCGAAAACGGCGATGCTTCCATGCGCTTCGACACACCTCTCGTGGTTGTCGCCGACGGCATAGGTGGCTTCGGTGGAGACGGGATGAAGGCCCACCAGAACGCCGTCGCCCGCCGGCAGTACTTCCGGAACGTGGGTGGCCCGGACAGACAGAACCTGCACATCTTCATTACGGAGGACATGAACTCGCGGGGCGCCGGTTACGGGTGGGTGTTCTACCTGGGTGACGGCACGGCGAACGTCGGGGCCGGCGTTTCCACGGCCGCGCTAGCCCGCACGGGCCGCAACCTGAAGGATTTCTACGACCGCTTTCTAGAGGAACCTCAGATAGCGGAATGGCTGGAGGACGCCACCCCGGAGGGACCACCGAGGAGCTGGTCGCTCAAGATGGGAATGTGGGGCGCGAAGCGCTACGGCCAGGGCGTCATGGCGGTTGGGGATGCGGGTAGCATGATCCACCCCATAAGCGGCGAGGGCGTCGGCTACGCCCTGGAGTCGGGCCGCCTGGCAGCCTCCTGGGCCCACGAGGCGCACGCCAGAAAGGACTTTTCCGCTCCCGTTCTATCCGGCTACGAGCGCCAACTCAGGCGCAAGAGAGCCCGAGAGCACATCTCGGGGTACGCCCTCGTCAACCTGGTGCCCAACCTGATGATGATCGAGCCCCTCTTCAAGGCCTGCGAGAACGACCCGGCGGCCCGCCGGACGCTGGTCGAGGCCTTCACGGGGGACACCCCCGTCTATAGCCTACTCAAGCACCCCCGCACGCTCACGCGAGCCCTGAAGGACAGCGTGGCGCAGCGGGTGTTTTCGTAGCTAACGTCCCTCTGCCCCATCACGCGGCACGTCGCCGCCGCGTGCCGGGGAGGGCCGAGACGGCTATCATGCGGGCTCACGAGTACAGGAGGGTTGAAAGGCTTGGCTAGGGGAACGAGTTTGGACGTTGGTCAGATGCGGGTGCACATAATGGACGACGGAACGTTCATCACGGACGCGAGCAACCTCTTCGGTGGCTCGCGCAAGGCGAGCATCAAGGGCGCCATGCACCCCATTTTGATCGAAGCCGGCGATGACCTCGTGCTGATCGACGCCGGGTTTGGCCCCGAGCTGCCCGAGATGCTGGAGGGCCGCTACGAGATCAGGAGGGAAGAGAACCTCCTCGACCACATGGACGAGGCCGGCTTCGCGGCGGAGGACGTTACGCGCGTGATCCTTTCGCACCTCGACCCAGACCACGTGGGATGGGCGCTCAACCCTCCCAGCTTCCCCAACGCCACGGTCTACGTGCAGGAAGCGGCGCTGGATGAGGCGCGCGAGATGCCGGAGAAGGACGGACGCAGGGCTGCAGTGCCTGCCGTAGAGCGGGGCGTAGACGAAGGCTGGTGCGAGTTACTGGACGGTAATGAGGAGGTGTTGCCCGGCATCAGGGTCGAGGTGCGCTCGGGCCACTCCGCAGGGCATCAGATCGTGTGGGTAGAGGACAACGACGACGCCGTCCTCTACACGGGGGACCTCGCCCCCGCCAAGATATGGCTGGATCCCGACCTGATCGCCGGCGTGGATACCGACCCGGAAGCGGCCCGCAAGAACCGCATCGAAGTCCTCTCGGAGGCCGAGGAACGAGACGCCCCGGTCAT
>DASUPX010000242.1:0-3766 GCA_036280905.1 Rubrobacter sp.
CGGGCCTTCGACCCCGACGCCCCACTCTTTATAGACTACGAGGAACACCTGAACGACTACGCCGGGACGGATCGGGCGCCAGTCGAACACGAAGCGGTGAGGTACTAGTTGAAACGTGCCACAACGAGTCTCTCTGTGCCAGATGAGCCGGAAGACCTGAAGACCGAGACCCGCGCGCTCCTTGAGGAATCGCCCGAGGAGGGTGGCCGCCTCGTCGAGGACACCACCTTCGTGGCCGACTTGCTCTGGGAAGAATGGCGGGTCGACCTCGAAGGGTCCGGCATGGGTTACGACCGGTTTCTACAGATCTCACGCGGCTACGCCGCCGAGTTCAGGCTCTGGGTGGTCGGAGAACGTCCCTGGAATCACTGCGCGGCCGGCCTCGCCGGCCGCTTGTCGAGAAGGCTCCCGGCCCAAGAGGCCGCAATTCCCGCGGAGGTATAACCATGAACGTCAGCACCGAGTTTACGACCATCGAGCCGCATGGCGGTGAGCTGGTAGACCGTCTGGCTCCCGAAGAGGACCGTGACGAGCTACTCAGGAGGGCCGAGGGGCTCACGAAAATAAACCTCGGCCCACGCGCCCTCTCGGACCTGGAGATGATCTCGACCGGGGTCTTCTCGCCCCTGACCGGCTTTATGGTCAGCGAGGACTACGAGAGCGTGGTCGAGAAGATGCGCCTCAAGAACGGCCTGGTCTGGAGCCTGCCCATAACGCTCCCCGTGAGCGAGGAAGAGGCGGAAGATATCAGGGTCGGCGAAGAGGTCGCCCTGGCCGACGGCACGGGACGCGTGCTGGCGACCATGATCGTGGAGGACCGCTACTCCTACGACAAGGAGCACGAGGCCCAGCAGGTCTTCGGCACCACCAACGATGAGCATCCTGGCGTCGCCGCCGTATACCGCCAGAAGGACGTGCTTCTCGGCGGCGAGGTGACGCTCCTGGTGGAAGACCCGAACCCCAAGCCTTTCCCCGAGTACCATTACACCCCGCACGAGCTGCGACAGGCGTTCGCGGAGAAGGGTTGGAAGCGCGTGGTCGGCTTCCAGACCCGTAACCCCGTCCACCGCTCGCACGAGTACATCCAGAAGAGCGCGCTCGAGATTACGGACGGCCTGCTTCTGAACCCGCTAGTCGGTGAGACCCGCTCCGCGGACATCCCGGCCGACGTCAGGATGAGGTCCTACGAGGTGATCCTGAAGAAGTACTACCCGAAGGACCGCACGATGCTCGCCGTGTTCCCCGCTGCGATGCGCTACGGTGGGCCGCGTGAGGCCATCTTCCACGCCATCTGCCGCAAGAACTACGGCTGTACGCACTTTATCGTTGGCCGCGACCACGCAGGCCCCGGCAAGGACTCCCAGGGCAACCCATTCTACGGCGACTACGACGCCCAGCACATCTTCGACGAGTTCGAAGACGATGACATCGGGCTTACCCCCCTGTTCTTCGAGCACGCCTTCTTCTGCCTGGAGTGCCAGGGCATGGGCACCACCAAGACCTGCCCCCACGGCAGCGAGCACCACGTCTTCATCAGCGGCACCAAGGTGCGCGAGATGCTCTCCAACGGCGAGTACCCGCCGCCGGAGTTCTCCCGCCCCGAGGTGATAGAGGTGCTTATGGAAGGCCAGCGCACATAGCAAAATTGTTTATTTACGTTAAAGTAAGTTAAACTAGTAACAGTACGTAACTGGTAGGCAAGGAGATCTAACGATGGAGAATGGGACGAGGAATGGTCGCGGGTTCACCCTGTGGTTCACGGGGCTATCTGGCGCGGGCAAGACCACGATCGCGGAGATCGTAGAGCATGAGTTGAGGACCCGCACCCGCAAGATAGAGGTTCTGGACGGGGACATCGTGAGGACCAACCTGTCCAAGGGACTTGGCTTCTCCCGCGAGGACAGGGACACCAACGTCTTGAGGATCGGGTTTGTGGCCGACCTGTTGACGCGAAACGGGGTAGGGGTGATCGTCAGCGCCATCTCGCCCTTCAGGGAGGTGCGCGACCAGGTCAGGCAGAACGTGGGCGAGGACTTCATCGAGATCTTCGTCGACGCGCCGCTAGAGGTATGCGCCGATCGTGACGTCAAGGGCCTCTACAAGAAGGCTTTCTCGGGGGAGATCCCGCAGTTCACTGGCGTCTCCGACCCCTACGAGGCGCCCGAGACCCCCGAGTTGCACATCAAGACCGACGAGGAGGAGCCGAGGGAGAGCGCGGCAAGGGTTATCGGGCACCTCGAAGAGCTTGGGTACCTCAGGCCGGTCGGGGCGCTCAACACTGCCTAGGAACACCGACGCATGATGATAGATCCCGCTCCCGCGCTATTCGGTCTGCTGGTCGGCTTCCTTGTCGGCCTCACCGGCGTCGGGGGCGGTTCGCTTATGACGCCCTTCCTGGTGACCGTTGTGGGGGTGCCGGCCCCGACCGCCGTCGGGACCGACCTGACCTTCGCCACGCTGACCAAGCTGACCGGCTCCTTTCAGCATTTTCGGCAGCAGACGGTGAACGTGGAGCTGGCCGTCTTTCTGGGGATGGGAAGCATCCCCGCAGGGCTCCTCGGGGTTGGCACCCTGGAGTGGATCAAGGGCACCTTCAACCCAGCCACGGTGGAGTCGATCATGGTGACGATCATAGCCGTTACCCTGGTCATCGTGGGGGTCTCACTGATCTTCCGCGAGTACTTCATGCCCAAGAGGTCGAGGCCACCGAGGCCCGGGGCGTGGAACGGTAAGGGACCGATGGGCACGCGACGCCGCGTGCTTACCGTGTTGCTCGGGGCTTTCGGGGGCTACCTGGTGGGGCTGACGTCCATCGGCTCAGGAAGCGTGATGGCCGTACTGCTGCTCCTCTTCTATCCTGTAGCACCTGCCATCATCGTGGGCACGGACATAGCACACGCCACCGTGCTCTCCTTCGTGGTCGGCATAGCCCATATGACGCAGGGAAACGTCAACTTCGGCCTGGCCGGGACCCTGCTTCTCGGCGGCATCCCCGGCGTGCTGGTCGGGGCCAGGCTCGCGCCCTACATTCCGGCCAAGCCCCTCAAGGCGATCCTGGCCTGCATGCTGATCTTCGTGGGCTTGCGTCTGTTGTTGGTGTAGCGTTCAGCGGGCGCTTCACGAAGCGCCCCTACGGGTCTGTGGGGTTCCCGGGGAGTGCCTCTGCAACCGCCTCCTTCACGCCCATCGAACGGCCCCTCTCCCAGGACGCTTCGAAAGCGTCGGCGTCTAGCCTTCCCTTCACGGTCGAGAGGTCTTGCTCGTAGAGGGCCCTCGCGGGGGGAAACGCTATCGTTACTGAGGCCGCCTCGCCCATGGCTTCTGCGGCCCCGAAGAGGCGGGCCGCCCGTTCGGGTTCGCCGTGTCTAGCGGCTATTCCTGCCAGGCCGACCAGGCCGTAGACCAGCGCCCAGCTATCTCGCAGGGCGGATGAAAGGGCTACGCTCTCTTCGAGCACGGTCCTCGTGCGCTCCTCGTCACCTTCGAGCTGTGAGATCGTGGCCTGGATGTTCAGGTTCGTGGCCAGCGTGAAAGCGTCCTCTGTCTCGCGCGACACGGCTTCTCCTTCACGCAAGAATCCAATCGCCTTTACGAAGTCGCCGCGCGAGAGCGCCACCTGAGAGAGCGCGTTCAGCACCGGGGCGGTGCCCCAGCGTCCGCCACGGTCTCGCAACACCGCCAACGCCTCGGAGAGGGCCTCCTCGCCGGCGTTCAGGTCTCCCCGGAACGTGGCCGCGTAGCCCCTCTGGATGAGCAGGAAGGTCAG
>DASUPX010000243.1:0-4086 GCA_036280905.1 Rubrobacter sp.
TCTGGGATTACCTCAAGGAGATCTCCGGGGAGAACGCCTACGACCGCTACCTGGCGGTCCACACCACGACCCACCCCGGCAAGAAGGTCATGACCCGCGGCGAGTTCTACCGTTGGCGCCAGGACGAGAAGTACAGCAACCCGGGGGCCCGATGTCCGTGATGACGCCCAGCCGGCCGGTCGGCCGGCAAGGCAGTTCCTAGCGCTCGGCTCTCAACTTACTGGCCCGGTCGTGGAGGCCCTGCGGTATGCAGAGCGGGGAACCGGTGCGCGGATCGGGGACCACATCCGCCTCGACGCCGAAGACCTCTCTCAAGAGATCCGGTGTGACGACCTCTTCTGGTGCTCCCGCGTCGTAGACCCCGCCGCCCGCGAGGGCAACCATGTGGTGCGAGTACCTGGCTGCGTTGTTGAGATCGTGGAGGACCATGAGGATGGTCCTTCCCTCCTCGCGGTTCAGGCGCGCGAGGAGCTGGAGAACCTCCAGCTGGTGGGCCATGTCCAGGAAGGTCGTTGGCTCGTCGAGCAGCAGGGTCTCCGTCTCCTGTGCCAGGGCCATGGAGATCCAGGCCCGCTGGCGCTGGCCGCCCGAGAGCGTGTCGAGGGGACGGTCGGCCAGCTCCGCGACGCCGGTCGTCTGGAGCGCCCGCTCTACGGCCTGCCCGTCCGCCCTGGACCACTGCCTGAGCCAACCCTGGTGCGGGTAACGGCCCTGGGCGGCCAGCTCGCTCACCGTCAGCCCCTCAGGTGAAACGGGGCTCTGGGGTAGTATGCCCAGTCGTCTGGCAACCTCGCGGGTGGGCAGCTTCGAGATAGCGGCGCCGTCGAGGTATACGGCGCCACCGCGCGGCCGCATGAGGCGGGCGAGCGAGCGCAGGAGGGTGCTCTTGCCACAGCCGTTTGGGCCAACGACGGAGGTGACCGCGCCCTCCGGCACCTCTATGGTCAGGTCTTTTATGATGACCTTCTCGTCGTAGGCGAGCGTCAACTCGTCCGTTCTGAGCCTGCTCATGATCCCTCGTCTTCCCGCGGTACATCCGCCGCTTCCGACAGCTGTCGCGCCCGTTCCTCGTCCGTCTTTCGGGGGCAGGTGAAGCAGGTGCCGGCCCCGGTCTTGTAGTACAGGCAGCACGCGTTCCTGATCGGCGCGGTCTCCGACCCCCCGGGGAACTCTATCACGCGGTAGTCGAGCGGCGCGCGGAGGGGAGGCGGGCCCGCCAGCAGCCTGGTGGCAAGCTCGAGACCCTCCTCTTCCTGCCCGAGCCCGCGGCCGACGTAGATGAAGGCCTCGACGCACACGTCCGCCGCCGCCCGATCGAGCAACCGCGTTCCTCGTCTAACGCGCAACCCTCTCAGGGCCGGGATCAGGTCTTGCAGATACGTCTCTGACACGGGTATCCGTACCCCGACATCAAGCACGTCCTCGATGGGCACGACGACCGCATCTGGGTGCCGGGCCTCCGGGTCTTCGGGCAACGCCAGGAAGCGGGACCCGAGAAAGGCTACGTCTCGGCAGAAGCCGTCCTCGCCGAGAAGCACGGCCACGTTCTCGGCGTCCAGGTCGGGGAGCCGGCGTTCGGACAGGAATACCGCGACGGAGGGGGCGAGCACCGTCCAGAGGAGGTCCCTGAGCAGGAAGGTTCCCGCGAAGGCCCGGTTCTCCAGGCCGTAAGTCTGCCCCATGCGCCGCATGGCGTCGTCGAGCAGGTCGAGGTCCGTTACGAGGTCCGCTACGGTGATCCAACCCGGCTCCTCGGAAACGTCGAGGCGGGCCGAGAGGCCCATCCCCCCTTCCTTGGACCCTGCGGTAGCGAGGCGTTCCAGCGTCGCCGCCAGGGGGGCGTACGTAGCGTCCCCGGCTGGCCTCATGCGCGGCTCCCCCCTTCTGTTCTCGTGCGGTGGGGGGTCACGACGTTTCCGTACTGGTATCCGGGTCGCCGTCGACGGCGGCGGCGAGTTGTGGCGCGAGCCTGTCGAGAACGTAGGGCAGGCTGAGGATGCTGCTCCACGTCAGGGCGCCTGAGAGTACCTCATCCGAGAGAAAGATGTCGCGCCCCTCGCGGGCCACGTCGAGCTGCTGGTAGATCTCGTTGTCCTGGAGGTCCTTCTCCAGCTGGGGGAAGAAACCGATGTTCCAGAGCAGCAGGTCGCGGTCGACCAGCCTCAGTTGCTCCTCGGAGATCTCGGCCCCGTCCTCCTTCCCGGTCAGCTCGGCGATCTCTTCCGGCAACACGAACCCGAGGGAGGTTAGAAACCGCGTTCTGGGGTCGGTCTCGGAGCGCACGTAGAAGGTCTCGAAGAACTCCCCCACGACGGCCGACTTGCCTTCGAACTGGGGATACTCACCGGCGACCTCGGCGAAGCGGTCGTTCACCCCGGAGACGAGCTCCTCCGCCGCGTCGCGCCTTCCGAGGGCCTGCCCGATGTTGCGGGTCTGCACCTGCCACGGGGTACCATAGTCGGGGTACTCGCCAGACTGTGCCACGGTGGGGGCGATCGGCGAGGCCGTCTCGTACTCGTCGCGGGTCATGCCCGAGTACTGGCCGATGATGAGGTCTGGCTCCATGGCGGCGATCCGCTCGAAGTCCAGCTGGTCGTTGTTTCTGGGCATCACCTCGGGCTTGGCATTCCCGAGGGCATCCTGCGCACACGGCCACGTCGCGTAATCGTACTCCCCGTACCATTCCGTGACCCCGACGGGCTTGACCCCGAGGGCCAGCACGTAGTCCTGGTCGCTCAGGCCGACCGTGACAACCCGCTCGGGGTTTCGGGGTACCCGGGTCTTGCCGTACTTGTGTCTGACCGCGCGGCCGCCCCCTGAGTCCTCACCGCCGCCCGTACTTCCGCATCCCGCGGCCCCGAGCACGAGCAGGCCCGCACCCATGGCCAGGAACTTCCGCCGGCTGAGGTCGTCCCCGATCCTCCGGTTGATCATCGTCGTTTGGGTTTGCTTGCCATACTCGTTCATGTTGGTTTACTCCCCTCGGGTCGTGGAGAATGGAGATCACATCTTGCGGGTCTTGTAGAGCAGGTACAGAAAGAACGGCGCACCGAGGACGGCGGTGACGATACCGCACGGTATCTCGATGGGGGCGAATAGCGTCCTCCCAACGAGGTCGGCAAGCACGACCATCGCCCCCCCGGTCATGGCCGAGACGGGCAGGAGCGCGCCGTGCGCGGGCCCCACGAGGCTCCTGGCTATGTGGGGCGCCATGAGGCCGACGAAGCCGATGGTCCCGGCGGTGGCCACGGCGGAGGCCGCGAGCGCGACGCTGCTGAGCACGAGTAGGCCGCGTTCGAACTCAACGCGGGCTCCGAGCCCGGTCGCTACCTCGTCGCCCAGGTTCAGGGCGTTCAGGTGCCTGAAGCGAAGGAGTGCCAGGGGCATGAAGACCACAATCCACGGAAGGAGAGCGAATACCTCTTCCCACGAACGGCCGTAGACGCTGCCCGTCAGCCATACCAGGGCCCGGCTGACCTGGTAGATCTCCCCGAAGGTGATCATGAACGTCGTCAGGGCCACCCCCGCCGCGCTGATGCCAACCCCGATCAGGATCAGGCGCGTGGGCGAACTGCTCCCCCGCCAGGCGAGCAGGTAGAGGGCTACGGCCACGAAGACCGCCCCGCCGAAGGCCACTGGAGGCAGGAACGAGGCGGAGACGGAGGGAAACACGACGATGAGGGTGACCGCGGCGAGCCCCGCCCCAGCGTTGATCCCCACGATGTCGGGGGCCACGAGGCCGTTCCTGGTTAGCCCCTGCAAGACGGCGCCGGCGAGGGCGAGCGCCGCCCCCACGAGCACGGCCACGAGCGCCCGCGGCAACCTGAGCACGTTCACGATGAAACCGTGGTTTGTATCATCGGACTCGATGCCGAAGAGGGCCCGCACCACGTCGAGCGGCGGTATACGATACTCCCCGACCCCCACGTTGGCCACGACGCCGGTGAACGCGACGATGCCGAGCACCACGAAGACGACGACCGCCCTGAGGTCGAGCTTGAGCGAGATGCGCCCGTCCCACGGCCTGAAGGCGAACCAACCCCTCATCACTTGATCCTCCGGCGCGCCAGGTAGATGAAGAACGGG
>DASUPX010000244.1:0-11388 GCA_036280905.1 Rubrobacter sp.
GTTGAGCGGCGAAGCCGTTTAGTGCTATCAGCTCTCAGCTTCTATAGCTGATAGCTTCTAACCCCTACGCCTTGCGGTGCTTCGTAGACACGGTGTACGTGCCGTCGGGTAGCTCTCCGAGCTCGTAGTCGCCGAAGAGGATGGGGTCTGCGGTGCGCAGGCACAGGAAGAGGCGCAGGGCGAGGTTACGGATCTCGCTCTCCGCGTGAGCATCGGCGCGCATCTCGATGATGTGGCGCAGGGCGCGCACGTTGCCCGTGAAGACCATGGGGGCCTCGGTCTCGTTGGGGAGCAGGGAGCGCGCGGTCTGCTGTACCTTCTTCCTCGCGTCGGTCTTGTAGTCGGCGGTTAGCATGCTAGCCCCGCCCTCCTGACGCCCCAGCAGACGCTCGGCCATCGTGTCGTACTCGGCCGCCGCCCGGTCGGCACGCTCCTCGAAGAGCCGGTGCAACTCCTCGTCCTCCTGGTACTCGGGACGCTCCACGAAGCGTAGAACACTTCCGCTAACGTAGCGTTGGCTAATCTGGGAATTGTGCGTGACTATCCCGTTGGCCACGAAGTTATGGTTGGGACCCTTCATCTCAAGGTCATAAGTCATCTGCTCGCCAGCGTAAGCAACGCTCTTGATACGGACGGGCCGCGGCACGAACAGGCGTTTCCTTGCGCGCGGTCGCTGCTTTGCCAGGTCTTCTTCTGCAGGCGCTGCTCCGAACCGTTCGGCATACTCCATCTCACGACCGGCCATCGTGAGATGACAGGCCCGGCAGACGGTGGCAATGTTGTCGAGATCCAGCACGAGATCAGGCCTAGCCCACACGGGGATTATGTGGTGCATGTCGAGTTGCCTAGAGCGTGAACCGCACAACCGGCAGCGGTAACGGTCACGCTCCAAGAGCTGCGGACGCAGTTCGTCTACGCCTCGGCGGATAGTTATGGCGTGTTTCGTGATTCCGCCGCGCCACTGCGGGTTTTTGTCGCCTCTCTTTTGTTCGGAGAAGCTCCGCCGCGTCTCCGGAGTATGGTTCCATCCCGCCGTGTAACGTCTACCCTTGTTCCAAGGTATCCGGCCTGTGGACCACGAGCCCATGGGTTTCTGAAGACCGTACTTACGCACCCAAGAGCGAATAGTGTGCTTGGAGACTCCGGCGAGCTGGGCTATGGCCTCCTGTTCCAGACCTTTGAGCACGTACTGCTCTTCCAGCCACTTCCTATCGGCGTAGAGTTTGCCTTCATTGGCGAATGTCCAGCGAGTACGGACACCGAGGGGTTTTCTGATCCCGTATCTGCGCAACCATTTCTTAACAGTTTGCGTCGAGGCCCCCGCAACGCCGGCGACCTCGGTCATAGAGAGATTGCGCTGTATGTAATGCTCTTCGAGCCATCCCTGATCCCTATAGGCAGCGGTGCCGTTCACCATGATCTTCGTATCAAGGGGTCCGTGCACGGCGAACCCACCGGGCGAGATTTCGAGTCCGTTAGTGATCCTGTGTAGCGGCGCCCAGCCATCAGGGGTGAGGAACCGGTGGTCTCGTGAGCAGGTGATGCTCTTGCCATCCTCCAATTCCACTTTGAATACCGGTTTGACCCCTGAACAGACGACGGCCTTTACCCTACCTCGGTCGAAAACCCCTGTCGCCTCATCTAGAGATCGTGGCTGTAGCAGCTTCAGACGAGAACGGCCATGCGATGTCTTTGTCATCTCGTACAGTTGCGCCATAGTGCGCTTCTTGGTCCCATCCCGCCGACCGTTGCAGAAATGGTCACTGTAAACCAGGGTGTCACCAGCCAGACAGAAAGCGGCCCCGGCCCTGTGCCGGACCAGCTCGTGGGTCACGCTGCGGCTGATGCCGTAGAGCAAGAAGTTGAAGTTCGCGTGCTCTAGGACGCTTCCGTGCCCCGCCGAGGTCAGACGCTCGATGTAGGCTGTGGCGTTCTCGTTCATCGTCCGGCGGGGGCCGAAGCTGGCGTAGCACAGCTGGCCGGCCGTCTTGCAGAGCTGGGAGGAGTCAGGAAGCCTGGTAGGGTCGTCGAGGTACTCGGGGAAGCGGAGGTCGGGGTCGAATCCTTCGAGGAACCCGGCGAGGCCGGATACGTTGGTCTGCGGCTTCGCGAGCAGGACCACACCAGGTCGCTTGAGGTAAGGGGTTCCGGCCTGCGTGTGGTACACGGGGGAATCGATGGCTGGGAAGCCATTGTTGTCGGTTCCTCCAAGCTCCGCGAAGAGCTCCGGTGTTCGATCCGAAACGTCCCTGCTCGTCTCCAAAGTGTTCCTCCCAACGCTCGATTGAACAGAGGTTATCCGATCCGGGCTCCGTTGTCTCCAAGCGTTTGGGAGAATGGCGCGGTCTACACGTCTCCTCGTTCCCAGGGGGCGTGTCCATGCCGGGGCGTGTGGTCGCGGTAAGCGGGTAGCCGAAGGACTATACTTGCCGCCATCGACCGGTCGCAGGGTAAGGGTTCGCGATGGATTACGCGGGGGTCGGAATGGTGACGGGCGTCCGTCTCCGCCGGCTACGGGTTTGGGGAATGCGATGACGCGCGAGTTCGAGATCGAGGGTAGCACCGTCCGCTACGAGGTACACGGCGAGGCCGGTGTTCCGCTGGTGCTGGTGCACGGCTGGGCCTGCCGGCGCGCGGACTGGGAGGCAATTATAGCCGACCTCGGCAACCGTCAGGTGGTCGCCGTGGATCTACCCTGGCACGGCGAGTCCTCCGGCGGCCACGAATCCTGGGACATCAGCACCTTCGCCGATGTGATCGTCGAGCTCGTAGACCGCGAGCACCTGGAGGCACCGATCCTCGTGGGCCACTCCATGGGCGGCGCGGTGTGTGTCGAGGCGGCCAAGCGGCTCGGTTCCACGATCCCGCGTGTGATTGGCATCGACACGCTAACCTACCTTGGGGTATACCCCCGCCAGGAAGAGGAGACGGTCCGTGCGACGGGCGACGCGCTCCGCGCGGACTTCACCGGCGTCGTGCGGGCCATGGTCGAGTCGCTCTTCGTGGACCGCGACCGGCCCGGGCTGATCGAGACCGTGGTCACCGAGATGACCAGCATCCCTGAGGCCCAGGGTATCGCCGCCCTCGAAGGCCTCCTGCGCTGGGATCTCGACGCCGCGTTGTCCGGGCTTCAGGTTCCAGTCACCACCTTCGCGGCAAGGACGCTGCTCGCGCCCGAGGCGGTAGAACGCTACGGTGACCGGATGGAGATCGTTCCGGTAGAGCACGGCGGGCACTTCTACCTCCGCGAAGACCCCCGCGCGACGGCGGCGTTGCTTGAGAGCTATTAGCTATTAGCTTTCAGCGATCAGCTTTTTTGTTGTTGCTGAAAGCTGATGACTCGCATCGCAGATGATCGATGCTTCTGTGATTCTTCGTAGTGTTGGTCCTCGACGGGTTGCCGAAGGGGAGCCCCGAGGGGTTCCTCGAGGCTCCTGGTGTGGGAATCTGGGTGTCTGGGGCCGGGCTACACGGCTTCGGAGAGGGCGTGGCGCAGAGAGCTGGCGTAGCGGCCGGTGCGGATGGTCCTGAGGGCTTTGATCTCCACCTGCCTGGCCCTCTCCTGGGAGATACCGAGCTCTTCGGAGACCTCGCGCAAGGTGCGAGTCTCGCCGCCGTCGAGGCCGTGGCGCATCTCGATAATCCTGGCCTCCCGCTCGGGCAGCGACCGCACGGCCTCGACGAGCGTGCGCTCCCACTGGCCGGCCTCCACCCTGGCGTAATCTTCGCCGGAGCGCTCGTCGGGGAGCAGCTCACCAACCTCGGAGCCCTCCTCGCTCTTGATCCTGGCGTTGATGCTGCTGATTGGCTGCCCTACCTCGCGTAGCCGCCTGGCCTCCTCGGGCTTGACCCCGAGCCTCTCTACCAGCTCTTCCTCGGTCGCCTCGCGGCCAAGCTCCAGGCTCAGCGCGTTCTCGGCGCGGCGCAGGCGGTAGAGGGCGTCCACGACGTGCGCCGGCAGCCTGACGGTCCTGGCGTGGTCGGCCACGGCCCGCGTTACAGCCTGGCGGATCCACCACGTCGCATACGTGGAGAAGCGGTTGCCCATCTCGGGGTCGAACTTCTCGACGGCCCGGATCAGGCCGGCGTTCCCCTCCTGGATGAGGTCCTCGAAGGCGACACCCCGCCCCCTGTACTTCTTGGCGATGGAGATCACCAACCGCAGGTTGCACTCGATGATCCTCTGTCGAGCCCTGAGGTCACCCCGGTGGGCCCGCCGTGAGAGGGCCTTCTCCTCGTCGGCGTCGAGTAGTCTGCCACCCCGCACCCTTCCCAGATACTGCGTGAGAACGTCCTGCGCTTCCTTCATTGCGTCTCCCCTCTTGTTAGCTGTCAGCCTTCAGCTTTGATCGCCTTCGTCATGCTGCCGGGTAGGAGCCTCCGGCTCTCGGGCCCCCGTGCGTTACGAAACGCTCCAGGATGCGGTCATCCAGGCTGGACGTGATGCGCCAGTTCCTCCCACAGGAGCAGTCCAGCTGCAGGCGCCTCCGCTCACCTACCTCCGACATCGCCGTTTCCTTGAGGGAGCGCAGGCAGCAGGCTGGCAGCGACCAGATGTAGATCTCCTGATCCGGCTGCGCGGCGGAAACGAGGGCCGTGTCCGGCCTGAGGGCACTCCGCTTCTTGCGTCCTTTGCGTGATGTTCCCACGTCTCGTCTCCCTCTCACCGGTCTCGCTACGCCGCTCCCCTGCGCTCTTCGCGCCGGGTGAAAGCGTCTTGTTCGGGCTCTACGGGTATGGCCTCCCGCCACATCGCGCCGCATACCGGGCACTCGAAGGAGCGATCCTGGCCGTGGGCGGTGCGCCGGCAGCAGGACGGGAGGTCTTCCTCATAGAGAACCTCCTCGCCCAGCGCCGCGATCCAGACGGATCCACCCACTACGCAGCCCTCCCGGAGAGGCGCCCGATCCACTCGCTGGCCTCTTCACGCGTGAGCTCACCGACGGGCTTCCCAACCATCTCCTCGAAGCGCCCGATACCATCGTCGACCACGTCCGAGATGAGCGCCTCCAGGTAGTTGAGCTGCTTCCTGGTCGCGGGCAACTCACCCCTTCCTTCCTCGTTCTCGGCCCTGGGCCGCCCGTCGCGCTCCTCGCTCCTGGAGGGCACAGCGACCTCTTCCTCGCCGCCAAGCTCCTCGAAGGCCGTGACACCGACGTTGATGGCGTCACGCAAAGCCCTCGCCTTGGCCCGCGTCTCGGCCATCCGGATCAGGTGCGGAGCGATGGCCCTGGTGACGTTCTGCGGGGAGGCGTCCCCGATACCGGCGAACTTGCCCTCCTCCGTCCTGATGACAGCCTTGACGATGGCCACGTCGCCGTTCTCCTTGGCAGGAACCTGCAAGAGCTCGGTCTCGATGCTCCTCAGCCCCCGGTTGTGCGCCTCCTCCAGAAGACCCGCGTAGAGCACGAACCTCTTGCCCTGGCGCTCGATCATGTACTCGTCCCTCATGCTCGTACCTCCTCCAGCCACAGGCCGGAAACGCTGTCTTCACTGACGACAGTGAGGATGTGATCAAAAATAAACATCAGGCGATCCGCTCGTAGGTATACTGCCGGCCGCCGGGAGCGGCGGTCTCGGTGCGGCGGTGGATCAGGCCGAGCTTGACGAGCCTGGTCGCCCGGTTGTTGCAGGCGGTGTGGTTGAGCCCCAGCCTGGCGGCGAGGGCCGCGTTGGTGATGGAGCCGGCGTCGTAGATCGCCTGCAGCGTCTCGACGAGGTGGTCTGGCACCTTGCCCACGATGGCAGGCTCGGCCCCGATCTCGTCTACCCGGATCATGGCGAGCGAACGCTGCCGCAAGGAGGCCTCGACGTTCTCCAGGAGATCCCGGTCCTCCTCGACGAGCACGAGGTGCCTGTCCCCGTACTCCCCGCTCGCGGACCTCGACGCGAGTATCCCAAGCGCCTCATCAGCGAACGAGTAGTCCATGAGCTCGACGCCGCGCGAGTCCACGTAGAGGATGCCGCCTTTGGGCAACCCCTCCAAGGCCTCCTCGAGCGCCTCGCGTACCGCGCGCCCCGTCCGACGGGTAACCATCAGCTTGCCCCCGAAGTCGCCGCCGGCAACCTCGAAGACCCGGTGCGCCCGGTCCTCAACCACCGGAACTGTCCTCACTGTCGTCAGTGAAATCATATGAGAGGATTGTACCGGCTGGGGGTGGATAAGTCAACTGCATATCTGGTGAAATCTCTGGCTCATCTGGCTGTATTTTCCTGGGGAGTTCGGGGCAGGGAGACGCGGACAAAAGTACCCGGAAAATTCGGCACGTTGCGGGAGTTTTTGCGGTTCTCGTAGACGGTTACGCGGCCTGCGCCGGAGCGCAGGGAGAGGGAGCCTCCGGCGCGGGCGGCTATACCGGCGACGAGGGCGAGGCCACCGCCGCGGCCGATCTCACCGGTGGCCGAGACGCCCATCTCCAGGGCGTGGCGCAGGGCGTCGTTGTCCGTGGTCGTAAACTCGGCGTACTGCGGGTTGCGGGAGAGGGTCTCCCTCACCCCCACCCCACCGTCGGCTATCGCTATTAGGACCTCTTCGCCGCGGCGCCTGGAGCCGCTGACGATGTGGTGGTAGGCCTGGACGGCCGCGTAGGCCCCGAAGGAGGAGACGCCGTGTTCTGCGGCGTTCGCGCAGACTTCGGAGAGGGTGGAGCAGATGGCGACGCGTTCGCGCAGACGGTAGCCCTGGTTCTCCAGAATCTCCGAGATCCTCTCGATGATGCCGGGTATCTCCTCTTCCCCGTGAAAGTTGATGAGCTCCTGCAGCGTCCCCGGGTTGTGCCTCCTGCGCTCCTCCAGCATGGCGACGTCCGCGTTGGTGCGCACCCTCTCCTCGAACGACCTGAAAAAGTTCATCCGCTCCAGGTAGGCTGGCACGTCGTGCCCGGTAAGGGCCAGGTCGACCATCTCGCAACGCGCGCACAGGTACTCCAATAGCGCGGCCAGCCCGCAGAGCCCCGCCGGCTCCACGAACTCGACCGAACGCAGGTCGACGACTACAGGCTCGCCGTCCTCCAGCCCGGTCGCCGCGGCGAACGCGGGGTCCAGGCTCCCCATGGTGAGCACCCCGCTCATGGCGCCCCTGCTCCTGATGTTCAGTTCGAGCTGTGTCTTCATCAGCCTTATTGTAGTCGGTAAGGCGGTTTGCAGAAAGGTTACAGGCTTCAGTCTTCAGGCTTTAGGTGGTTTCTGGAGAAGCTCGATACCCTGCCGAGTAACCCTTCGAGCCTCGACGTTTAATTGACGGGAAGAACGTTGGGGCAGAGGTAATCTTCGGCGCGATTCCTGATGCCTGTAACCTGAAGCCTGACCCCTTCCCCATCCAGTTATCCACACGTTATCGAAACTTATACGAAGCGTTACATCTTGGACGCGTGACCGTAACACCGTTCCCATATAGTGGTCCTTACCTGGAGGGGCCAGGCGGTATGGCGAGAGGAGAGGGTCATGCGGTTGGCGACTCCGGTTTTAATGGTGGCGACGCTAGTTCTGGCGTTTCCCGCGGGCGCCGCGTTCGCGGCAAGAGACGAGTGTGTTCCCGAGAAGCGTTGCGTTGGCAGCGGCTCCGACGACCACCTCGAAGGTACGAAGGGGAACGACAGGATCCTGGCCCGTGGCGGGCGGGACTTCGTTGACGGCCGCGGCGGCTCGGACAAGGTGGTCGGCGGCGGCGGGGCCGACGGGGATGAGTTCGTGGCCGGCGGCCTCTTTGGTGACTCGCCGAGGATGTCGGCAGACAGCAACCGCGACGGGAACGACACCCTATACGGTGGCAACGGCCGAGACTTGCTCTACGGTTTCGGCGGCTCCGACGTGCTCATCGGTGGCGGCGGGGCCGACTACATCATGGCCGGCGAGTATCGCATGGGCAGGGGCCGACCCGGTGTCGAGACCTCCAAGAACCCCGGGGTGGACGTGATCACCGCCGGCGATGGCGGAGACCATATCGAGGCCGTCGACAGGCACAGGGATATTATCAACTGCGGCGACGGTGTGGACGCGGTGTGGTTCGACGTGAAGCTCGATGTGGTCTCGTCAGACTGTGAGCGGAGGAACTTTATCTTCGGGTAGGCTGCAGGCTACAGGTTTCAGGCTTCAGGTAGTTTTTCTGGGGCCTGTAGCCTTCTCTCGGATCGCCCGGAGAAGGATAGGAGACTAGTTTTCTCTTCGGCGCTCGTAGAAGAGCTCTGTGTAGCGGCGGTTGTCGTAGCGGCTCAGGATGGATCCGTCGCCGGTCTGGACAAATCCGTTCTTCTCGAACACGCGCTGCATGCGATCGTTGTGGGCCAGGGTCGAGCCACGCAGTGACTGAAGGCCCAGGGTGACGAACACGTAGTCGAGGAGCAGGGCGACGGCCTCGGTGGCGTATCCTCTGCCACGCAGGTCTCCCGGGCCTATCTTTATGCCCACCTCGCAGCCGTCACGGCGGAAGTCGTAGAGTGTGGCCATGCCGATCGGCTCGTGCGCGGCCTCTATGATGAAAGTCTTCACGCTGGGGTCCTCCCAGCGGGCCAGGTAGTCGCGGCGGGCCGCGGAGAGTGAGATAGAGATGGGGGCGCGGCCGTTCCACGCGGCGAGCTCGGGGTCTTTGTCCCAGCGGTAGACGGTCTCCACATCGGAGTCGCGCGGGGGGCGCAGGGTCACGGCCTCCCCCTCGAGTAGCTTTTCCTCTTCTGCGTGTATGGTCGCTCCTCTCGCCGGAGACAGGATGTTATACCCTCAGCGGGCCCCTGGCACGCTTAGGTCCCTTTCGTTTTGGATAGAATAGCCCAGAAGCGGCAGATCTGGAGCGTTTTTGAGCGGTACGGTCGGAGAACTCTTCGGGGGCAGAAGGATCAGGGACGTGATCTGGGGCGACGTCCCCGTTGACCGGGCCGTGAAGGCCCTCCTCGATACCCGCGCGATGCGGCGCCTGAAGGGCATGAGCCAGCTGGGGTTCACGTTCGGGTCCTTTCCCCAGGCCCGCCACACGCGCCTGGAGCACGCCGTGGGCGTCTACCACCTTGCCAACCTGACGCTGAGGCACATCACGGAATCGGGCGCCTACCTGGAAGATCGCGACGTGAGGTGCGCCCTGGCAGCCGCCCTGCTCCTGGATGCGGGCCGCTACCCCTACGCAGCGTCTGTGGAGGGAATCGACCTGCCGAGCGCACCAACCCTGAAGGAGCTCAGCAGGCGCTGGATCGAACACGACGACGTGGCGAAGGTCCTGCGCGGCGAGTGGGACCTCGAGCCGCACAACGTCTTCAGGCTCGTCTCGCGTGGGGAGCAGCCACCTCACAGCCTGACGCCGACGGAGCTGCTGCTCAGGGACATCCTTTTCGGTTCGCTCGACGTGGCCGGGCTCGATAGTCTCATCCGGGACGCCAGGGGCGCCAGGGTTCACTACGGCCTGCTGGAGGTGGAGTCACTTATAGAACGACTCAGGGTCGTTGGCCACGAGAACAGGGCGATCCTGGCCCTGGACGAGGCCGGGATGCTCCAGTCCCTGGTCTTCTCCCGCTACCTGGTCTACTACAACGTCTACGGGCACCATTCCTTACGCATTCCGTCCGCGATGTTCCTGCGGGCCGTCCAGGACGCGGTCACGGCCGAGAGTGTCACCTTCGACGAGCTCTCCGAGCAGGACGACGCGGGGGCCTTCGCCCTGCTCGAGAACGCGGCGGAACCCGGGGGCTCCACCGCCGCGCTCGTCAAACGCCTCAGCGAGCGCAACCCCTATCGCCTCGCCCTCGAGTTCGACGAGCGCCACCCAAGCTACTCGTCCCTGATCCGGCTCCGCGAAGACGCCTCCTGGCGCCATCGGGTAGAGGAGGCCTGGTCCCGATACCTGACCCGCTACCGCAAAGGGGTAGCCGGCCCCTACGACATCCTGATCGACCTGCCCAAAGACGTCTACTTCCCTGTAAGCTTGCGCCTGATACGGGGCATTCCGCTCCCCGGCGAACGAAGCCTCATAGGCTGGCAAGGCCTCTCTGGCATGTCCGAAGAGGACCTCGCCCGCTACCACGCCCCCCTGAGAAGGATCCTCATCGCCACCGCAAACGAAGACCTCGCCGTCTCCGTCCGCCGCCACGCCGACGAGCTCTTCACCATAGCCGAAGAAGTGGGATAGAGCACGCTCCGGCTGATGCCTACGCTTGTCAGCACGCTTCGACCCTGCGGGTCTCGCTTGTCGGCAACGCTTCGGCTTAGCCTCGCTTTCGGCTGGTCGTCTCGATTCGCAACAGTGGCTTCGACTACCCACCTTTTCTGGGTTTCAAAGCTTCAGAGCGGAAGGGTGAAGGCCGCAACGGTATTTGGCTGAAAGCGACCGAAGGGAGCGTGCTGACGAGGCGCGTTAGCGCCGTGCTGACAAGCAGAGCCCGCAAGGGCGTAGCGTGCGCGTAGGCGAAGCCGACGCTACAGCCCGATCTCGACGATCCTGCGCCCTATGTCGACGAACTCTCTTCCCTCCGCGGTGTTGGAGGCAAGCGAGCGCGTGGAGCCGTCGTCGAAGGTTAACTGGGCAGAGCCGGTGGCCGTGGCTTCTCCGCGCAGGTAGCTCCTTGCGGCGTAGATGCCGCCGGCGATGGCACCGAGCAAGACCAACCGTTTGAGCAGCTTCTTCACTGACCATCCCCCTCCGCGAGCACCCTGTCTACTTCGCCCCTGGCGTTCCTCATGTCGTAGAGTACGAGGCCGACCCTGGCATCAGGCTTCGTCGTGGCGGCCAGCACGCCGCCCCCGTCTAGCCGCACCAGCAACAGGTGCCCCTCTTCGGCATCCACCCTGAGTTGGGTGGCCCTCTCTTTGCCGCCCTCCTGGGCCGCCCTGTCCGAGAGGTCGACCAGCGCGGCCAGCAGTGCCCCGGCCCTTTCCCTGTCCACCGCCGAATCGTGGGAGGAAGAGAGGAGATCCCGGTCTCCCGACAGCACGGCGCACGATTCTATATCCTCCGAGAGCGCCCTCAGGTCGGCCAAGACCCGGTCGAGCCCCTCTGCCGCCCCGGCTCCGCCTGTTTCCGTCATAGCATCTCCCGTCCCTCGCGACCCTCAAAGCGGGCATTATATCCGATAGGCTCCGGATCCCAGCAAGAGCTTAACAGAAGCCCCAGGCGATGGTATATTCTTCCCCCCAGGGGGCGATTAGCTCAGCGGGAGAGCGCTGCCTTCACACGGCAGAGGTCGCTGGTTCGAACCCAGCATCGCCCACTCAAAGAATGGCGTTTTTCAGGTATACTGGACGCTCCAAGAAGCGTCCAGTATCAAATCCCTGTTTCTTATGCACCAGTAGTACACCAACCCAGCGCTCCTGGAGCGCATAGCCTTTCCATGGCGGAGGTCACGAGTTCGAGTCTCGTCGGGCCCACCCCGTCCCGCTACGTCCGGACATCGAGAGGAGGGCAAGTAC
>DASUPX010000245.1:0-11154 GCA_036280905.1 Rubrobacter sp.
CTCTCTCAGAATCGTCGTATGAGCAAGGATTACGAGCGGTTGCCGGAGAGCTCGGAGGCCTTTATCTACGCGGCGATGAGCCGTCTCATGGCGAGGAGGTTGGCCCGTGCCTGAGAATTATCAGACAGTTTCTCCACGCACCCGGGTGAAAAACGCCGAAAGGAGAACCATATCCCCTTATCAGGCACAGTCCCCGTGCTCCCGCATCTCGCGAACCCTCCGCCCTTCGCGATGCCCCCGATAGTATGCCAGCCTCTCCTGGTGATCCGCCCATTGTGCGAGGTTCGAGTTCTCCTGAAAAAATCGTGTCGGCCCGAAACGACCATCACCCCAGCCGTTCCTGTAAGCCGGGTTCTTCCTCCGGTCGCCAGACTGCTCGGTCACCCTCTCCTGGCTCATCTGTGCTCCTTCCGACAAGACCTTCGGCTCATCCTTCTCCTCGGAGATGGGGCGGGAAGAGGCAAGTGCCCTACCTCTCTCTGCACGCAACGGGGACACTCTAGCAGCCTCGCAAAGGATGATACATATGCCAGGTGGACACTTATTCTGGGGCGAACTTCCTAGAAGGCCGTAAAACCAAACTTCGGAGACTAATCCTTGCTACGAGGTTGGGTGAAGAGAGAAGTAAGCAAAGATCATCGTGCACTACTGCCGTCCCTTGCTTATGATCTAGCGGTGTTTCGGACCAGACGCTTGCACGAGGAGCTGCCCGTAGAGCGCGTGCGCTCGCGCGTAAGCGCCTACATCTACGGCAATATCTTCGTGCTCGCCGCCCTCTTTGCGACCTCCCCAGAGAGTGTCGCCCACTGGACCGCAGCGGTTATCGTCTTGGCGACGTCGGCCACGACGTTCTTTGCCCACGTCGTTGCCCACAACATCGGCCAAGCCATCGGCCGCACCGAGAACGAGGAGCTGCGTGTGCAACTCTCAAGAGAGGCGCGCGACGCCGTGCCCATCATGACCTCGGGCACCATCCCGGCCGTGTTGCTCGGCCTCGGAGCCTTGGGGTGGCTCGCACCCGGTTTGTCGCAAGTTCTGGCCGAGGCCTACGTCGTTGTTCGCCTGGCCGGGACGGGGATCGTCGTGCGGCGCCTCTCGGGTGAGACCTCAGATCAGGGCGGGTTCTGGTCCGGATTGGCACTCGCCGGTATCGGCGTCGTCATCGCTGCTCTGAAGCAGATTCTCACCCACTGACCTTGGCCACTGACGCTCACAGGTGTTGGGTCGAGGCTGTGCGAGCTTCCCAGAAAACCGTTGAGGCGAAGTCGCGTAAGAGACCAAATTAGCGTCCCGTCCGGCGAAAGATCGATGGTAGCGTAGATCTCCGGGACGCAAATCGGTACGATCGTAGGCCGCGTGGTAGTGCAAGATCGTGCGAGAGGAGGGGTGGCTTGGCCCGCGAACTGGAGGGGCTCGAGACGGGCCGTAGGTTGGGGATGCACGACCCCGATTGGGAAGGGCTACTGGGTTTGGCTCGCCGCCACGGGTGGGAGCCTCCGGAGGGCTCGGAGCACCACCGCCGCCTCCTCCTGCGCGACGGAAGGCCGGTCGTCGTCGCGCCTTCTGAGGCGCGAACCCTCGCGGGGGCGCTAGAGGAGGCCTTGCCGCATCTGCCCCGAGAGCGCAGGAAAGAGTTCCGGCCCATCATGGGTGCACCGGGCACCTTGGACGAGGAGCCGACGCGACCCGGCAAGGTTGCGGATTACGAGCGTTACTTCTCTTGGGGGCGTCGCTGGATGGTCGAGGAGGTCGCTAGGTTGTGCCGAGAGGGCGCCGTGGAGATCCGTCCCATGTGAGTCCGGCGAACCTCTTACAGCGCCGTGCCTGCGAATTTCGGAGAACAACCCTTGGGCGAAGCCCGCAGGAAGCGTCTCTTACAGGGTCGGGTCGACAGGACGGCCGCCGCTTGTTGGCACCCGCCGCTCCTGCACCTCACAGATGGGGTGAGAAACCACGTAACATGACGGTCGAGGAGTTCGGATCAGGCGAAGGGAAGGGGCGTCCAAGTGCGCCGTTTGAAGAAGGGTCCACTGCTAGCAGCCGTGGCGGTGCCCATGCTTTTCGCCGTCTTCGGTACCGTACTCGTGGGGGGATCGGGGCTGGAATGGTTCGAAGGCTTAGAGAAGCCCTGGTTCCTGGTGCCGCTGGGGATCTTCTACCTGGTCGGTGCCCTCTACTACGCGCTGTTCGCCGTCGTACTCTACCGCGTGCTTTCTCGCGTGGAGCACCCCCATGGAAGGGCCCTCTCGTTCGGGCTTGCCGTGGGGGTCATGCTCCTCAACGAGCTGTGGAACTACGCCTTCTTCGGCCTGAGGAGCACGCTGGCGGGGTTCCTGGGCATACTCGTGTTCCTCGCGCTGTTAACGGCGCTGGTGTCGGTGCTGCGCAGGCACGAGGGGTTCTCGGCGGTGCTGCTGGTACCCTACTACGCGTGGGTGCTCTACGACGTGGCCTGGACCTACGCGCTGTGGAGGCTCAACTGATCTCTCCGAGGGTTTGCGCCTTTGACCCGGGTCCGCCATGCGGCGAGATCACGAACCCGATGTCCTCTCTATCTCTCGTGCCGCATCAACGACGAGTTGCGAGAAGCGTAGGCCCGGGTTCTCCGTGAGACGGGAGATGGGGCCGCTTATGCCCACGGCCGCCCTGAGCCGCCCGTCCTCGCCGAAGACCGGCGCGCTAACGCTGGCGACGCCGGCCTCCCTCTCGGCAACACTCTGGGCCCAACCCCTGACCCTGATACCCCTGAGCTCCGGCGCATTCGGCCCCTCGACGCCGCCGGGCGCGAACGCGAGCAACACTTTGCCCGCGGACCCCCGCGCGAGCGGCATGACAGCACCCACGGGCACGGTATCCCTCAACCCCGTGGCCCGCTCCACGGAGGCCACGCATACCCTGTGGTCCCCCTCCCTGACGTAGAGCTGCGTGCTCTCCCCGCTCTCGTCGCGTAACCTTTCAAGCACCGGCCGCGACCGCTCCACAAGCCCCACCCCAGCAGCCCGGTTGCCCCACCCGAGCAACCTCAGGCCGAGCACGTACCGCCCTTCCTGCCTCGATACGAGGTGGTGCGTCTCGAGCGCCGAAAGCAGCCGGTGGGCGGTGGGGCGCGGTAAACCCGTGCCCTCCACCACGCCGGCCAGCGACGCAGAACCACCCCGCGAAAGGAAAGCGAGAATGGATACCGACTTGTCAAGCACCCCGACCCCGCTCTTGCCCCCGGCCGAAACTGCTTCTATACTGTCCATATGCTGGTCATTATGTCTCACATTCTGAGATAGTACAAGAGGGGTATGATCCTGGTTCGCGAGTGGGATGCCGCCGAGTACGAGAAGCTCTCCGCGCCGATGACCGGTTGGGGTGCCTGGATAGTCGGGCGTCTGGACCTGCGTGGGGATGAGGCGGCCATCGACGCCGGGTGTGGCACTGGTCGGGTGACGGAGGTCTTGCTCGAGAGATTGCCCCGGGGCTCCGTGCTTGCCGTGGACAGTTCCGCGGCGATGGTCGAGGCGACCAGGAAGCGGTTCGCCGGGGAGCCGCGCGTGAGGGTTGAGCGGCAGGATCTCTCCTCGCTGGAGGTGCGGGAGCCCGTAGACCTCATCCTTTCCACCGCGACCTTCCACTGGATAAACGATCACGACCGTCTCTTCGGGAGGCTGGCACTGGCCCTCAAGCCCCACGGGCGTCTCGTGGCCCAGTGCGGCGGCGAGGGCAACATCTCCCGCGCCACCAGGGCCGTAGGCGAGGCGATGAGAGAAGAGCCGTTTCGTCCATACTTCGAGGGCTGGCAGGACGACAAGTACTACGCAGATCCCCCGAGCACGAAAGCGCGGCTGGAGGCCGCGGGCTTCGAGGAGGTGGAGGCGTGGTTGCACGAGGAGGTCGTGCCTTTCGACACGGCTGAAGAGCTCTCCCGGTACCTGGGGGCCATCGTGCTCGGCGGGCACGTCGCCCGGTTGCCCGAGGAGTTGCGGGAGCCGTTTACGACAGGGGTTGCGGAGAAGATGGTTGCCCTCGACGGGAAGCCCGTTCTGGACTACGTCCGCCTCAACATCCAGGCCAGGAAGTCGGCGTGACGGTCGGGACGGCATTCGATGCGGCGGCTGGTGACTACGACAGGAGCAGGCGGCAACTCGTGCCCGGGTTCGACGAGTTCTACGGCGCCCTGCTCGAGAGCGTGCCCTTCGCGGAAAAACAGAAGATAAGGGTTCTGGATCTCGGCGCCGGGACCGGGCTCCTCAGCGCGATGGTCGCGGAGAAGTACCCTAGGTCGCGGGTCACGCTCGTGGACCTCTCTGTGGAGATGCTCAGGGTGGCGCGCCGGCGTCTCGCGCCGGAGACGGGGCGCTTCGAGTTCAAGACCATGGATTATGCCAGGAAGCCCCTGCCGAGCACGGACGGTGGTTATGACCTCGTGGTGTCGGCGCTCTCCATTCACCACCTCATGCACGGCGACAAGCGGGAGCTCTTCGGCAAGGTGCGGCGGTCGCTCGGTGCCGGCGGGTACTTCGTCAACGCGGATCAGGTCGCGGGCGACACGCCCGAGGAGGAGGCGCACTTCGAGGGCTGGTGGCTGGGGCGGGTGCGGGAGGCGGGCGTCTCCCGGCAGGACCTCGACGCCGCGCTCCTGCGCATGAGGGCAGACAAGAACGCCACGTTGAACGCCCAGCTCTCGTGGTTGCGGGAGGCGGGTTTCGAGGGGGTAGATTGTAGATACAGGGATCACAGGTTCGTGGTCTACGGTGGTAGAAAAGGATACGAAGTCGCGCGGTGAAGGGAAGGATGACGATGGCTAGGCCGAAGACGCTGGTTGAGAAAGTGTGGGACAGGCACGTGGTGCGGAGCGCCGAGGGGGAGCCTGACCTCCTGTACGTGGACCTCCACCTCGTTCACGAGGTGACGAGCCCGCAGGCCTTCGAGGGCCTCAGGATCGCGGGACGGGGGGTGCGGCGTCCCGACCTCACGATCGCCACCATGGACCACAACGTGCCCACTTCGGAGTTCGGCCTACCCATAGAGGACAGGGTCTCCGCGAAACAGATGGATGCCCTGCGCGAGAACTGCGAGGAGTTCGGCATCACGCTCAACGAGTGGGGTTCCATCGGGCAGGGCATCGTGCACATCATCGGGCCGGAGACAGGCCTCACGCAGCCAGGGCTCGTGATCGTGTGCGGCGACTCCCACACCGCAACCCACGGTGCGTTCGGTGCGCTCGCCTTCGGGATAGGGACAAGCGAGGTCGAGCACGTGCTCGCCACCCAGACGCTCCCGCAGCGCCGCCCGAAGACCATGGCCGTAACCGTCGAGGGCGAGCTTCCCGCCGACGTCACAGCCAAGGACCTCATGCTCGGCATCCTCAACCGCATCGGGACCGGCGGCGGGGTCGGCCACGTCATCGAGTACCGTGGCGAGGCCGTCAGGCAGCTCTCAATGGAGGGCCGCATGACCGTGTGCAACATGTCCATAGAGGGCGGCGCGAGGGCCGGCCTCGTGGCCCCCGACGAGACCACCTTCGAGTACCTGCGGGGTCGCGAGTTCGCCCCCGAGGGCGAGCAGTGGGACATCGCCGTCGAGGAGTGGAAGAGCCTGCGTACGGACGAGGGCGCCGAGTTCGACAAGGAAGTAGTCATACAGGCGGCGGACCTGGTCCCTTACGTCTCGTGGGGCACCACACCTGCCCAGACCGTATCGCTAGATGGGGTGGTCCCGGAGCCCGAGAACGAGGGCCACGAGAGGGCGCTCAAGTACATGGACCTCGAGCCGGGGACTGCGATCAGGGATATAGAGGTGGACACCGTTTTCCTCGGTTCCTGCACCAACGCCCGCATCGAGGACCTGCGCGCCGCTGCCCGCGTGCTCGACGGTCACAAGGTCAAGGAGGGAATTCGGGCGATGGTCGTGCCCGGTTCCATGCGCGTCAAGAAGCAGGCCGAAGAAGAAGGGCTGGCCGAGATCTTCACCGAGGCCGGCTTCGACTGGCGCAACGCGGGCTGTTCGATGTGCCTGGGCATGAACCCGGACATCCTGCAGCCGGGCGAGCGGTGTGCCTCGACCAGCAACCGCAACTTCGAGGGACGCCAGGGCAAGGGCGGCAGAACGCACCTCGTCAGCCCCGCAGTAGCCGCGGCGACCGCCGTCATGGGCCGGTTCGCCTCGCCGAGCGAGCTCGGCGTACCGTTGGAGGTGGTGTAGATGGATCCCGTCGAGCGCGTATCAGGGACGGCGCTTCCGCTCGGGTACTCGGATGTTGACACCGACCAGATCGTACCCAGCGACGCCCTCAAGCGCATCGAGCGAACCGGCTTCGGGCAGTTCCTGTTCTCCAGCTGGCGTGATGACGAAGACTTCATAATGCACAAAGAAGAGCATAAAGACGCCGTCATCCTTATCGCCGGCGAGAACTTCGGCTCGGGGTCCAGCCGCGAACACGCCGTCTGGGCGATAAAAGACTACGGCTTCGACGCGGTGATAGCACCCTCCTTCGCCGATATCTTCAGGAACAACTCGACCAAGAACGGCCTTCTCGCCATCGACCTGCCCGAGGAGACGGTCAAGAAGCTACTCCAGGCCGTCAGGGACGACCCCGAGACCCTGATCACCATCGAGATGGCCGAGCTAACGGTCACCGCCCCAAACGTCCACGAGACCTTCGAGATGGACGACTTTACCCGCCAGCGCATCATGGAGGGCCTCGACGACATTAGCCTTACCCTCACCCACGAGCAGGACCTCGACGCGTTCGAGCGCTCGCGGCCAGCCTACCTACCTAGCGTGAAGTAACCAGTTTCGAGGAACAGGCGGTAACGAAGATGGCAAAGAAACAGAAAAAGGCCCTCAAGAGCCTCGAGAAAGACGTGGCCAGGCTACGCAAACGGAACGACAAGCTAGCAGAAGCCATTGAGAAGACGCGGGAGGACCAGGCCGCAGCATACCGGGAGCTCCGCAGCCTCCTCGAAGAGCGGCTGCCTGTGCGGAGCCCTGGCATCGGGCAGGACGACAGCTTGCAAGACGGCGACAGCGCGCCAGAGGTCACGCCGGCTGCCGCCCGGCGATCCGGGGAGCTTGGCGTGGATCTCTCTGACGTGCAGGGTACGGGAGCAAGAGGGCGCATCCTCATCGCGGATGTGGAGGCGGCAGCGGATCAGGATACCTAGAAGTCCGGGCTACCTTGCAGAGAACATTGTTCGAGAAGATGGGCCTGAAGGGAGGAACCCGCTCGATCCTCGTGAACGCACCCGAGGCCGCGCGGGCAAAGATCGACCCGTCCACCCTCGATGTCGCCCCGGAATTGGCCGGAAAGTTCGGCTACATCCACCTCTTCGCCAGAGACAGGACGGAGCTAGATAAAGCGTTTCCAGAGCTCAGGGCCCACCTCGGGCCGAAGGGCATGCTCTGGGTCTCGTGGCCGAAGAACAAAAAGCTCGGGACCGACCTGACGCTGCCGAAGATCATAGAGATCGGCTACGGCCATGGGCTAGTGGAGAGCAAATGCCTGAGCGTGGACACCACGTGGTCCGCCCTGAAGTTTACCCACCCCAGGGAAGGCAAAGCGTACAACAACAGCTACGGAAGGCTCCCGCTACCGTAAACCGGGAATCCACGGCTAGCCATAGGGGCAGGGATATCTCAGGGTCGACCTGCAAGGGCCACGAGCAGATGGTCACGATGGTAGCCGAGATGACGCCCGTCGATGTCGTGGCTTCCATGAACGAAAAGGCGGCCCTCCATGCCGATCAAGGTCAGATCCTCTGCTATCGAGACGGCACCGTTGTCGAACAACACATGGTGGTTCGGACATAAGCAGAGGATATTGCTCTGGGTGTCCGGACCGTTGTGGGGCATACCGAGCGGGCGTATATGAGCAGCTTCTGCATATGGACCGGCGGGACACTGCAAACGGGTTCCGCACATCTGGCATCCGCTCTTGTAGAGTGCTTTCACAGCTCTCGCCTGTGCCGAATCCCTAATAATTCGCGATACTCTCGTTTCTCGACGGTCCGGAACAGAATACTCAGCCGGTTCCTCGGCGATCTTATGACCCGGCATCTTCTGGGGAATCCTTACCAGGTGGAAACGCCAGATCTTGAATCCCGATCTACCAACCTCGTGCCAGTAATCTTCGACCGCGTACAGTCCATCGTAGCTGTAACCAGCTGGCGGTGAGTCCGGGGAGTCGTGCCTTGAACCTCGAACAACGCGAACTGGTAGGCCGTTCAACTTGTTGAGCGCGAGCGCCCGGTTACCACGGGTGAAGGGCTGGTCGTGGGTCTGTTGCCCGGTACGGGGGTCTCTACCACCCTGCCCGGTGTATATGATCACGTCCCCGTAGTCTGCATCGTCTTCGTAGCCACCGGAGAGAACAATAGACTCCGCCCCCTCAGTCTGGCTTCCGGCGATGCCCGCCTGGATCGGCACGTGGACTCTGCTCTCGCTGAGTTCCGCGCGGTTTTCGAAGAGGCTTCCTTCGGGATAACCAGGTACGTGTCCAAAGAGGCGTTCCGCCATGCCGGGGCCTACCAGATCCCTCGTTCGCGGGAGCATCGAGTTTCGAGCATCGATCAACATTGTATGGGACCGATCGGCTACAAGCCAGATCGGCCCGGACCGACCAATTAGGGCGAGCAAGGGTCAGGCGCGGCGGGCCAGGTAGACGCCTACCAGGATCACCAGGGCTCCCGCTATCTTTGCGACGCTGAGCGTCTCGCCGAGCAGCAGGATGCTAGAGGCGAGCCCGAACAGGGTCACCAGGTACATGTACACCAGCACCCTGTTGGCCCCCAGTCGGGAGACGTTGACCTGCCAGGCGGCGATGGCGAAGGCGCTTGCCAGCACCGTCGAATAGAAGACTGCGGCCCAGGATCCCGCGCTAACGGCGTCCCACCGCACGGAAGAGAGGGGCTCGGAGAGCCCGGGAAAGCCGGTGAGGGCGAGCGGGAACGCTGCGAAGCCGCCGAGCAGCATGGTCCATCCGGCCACAGGTAGCGGGTCGAAGCGGGCGAGGGCGGGGAGGGAGAGGATCGTGTACGCGCCCCAGGACACGGCACTCAGGCAAACGAGCAGGTCTCCTCCCACGGACGCCTCCGGCGATCCCAGACCGTCACCCACCACCAGCGCTACGCCTGCCACGGCGAACCCGAGCCCAACGGCGCCCCGCCAGGTGCCGCGCTCGAGACCGAGCACGATGCCGAGGATCAGGCCCCATATCGGGGCGGTGGCGAAGATGAGGGCGCCGTGGGAACCGCTGGTGAGGCTCAGGCCGACGGTGTAACCGACCTGGTTTAGGGTAACGCCCACGAACCCGAGGCCCGCCATGACCGCAAGGTTCTTCGGGGTGAGGCCTATGCCTTCCCTGGTCTCGAACATGCGGAGCAGGACCAGGATCGCGACCCCGGCGACCACGTACCTGAGCGGCACGAGGACGAGCGGCGGCAGCCCTTGCAGAGCGTACTTGACCGAGACGAAGTCCGTGCCGACGAAGAAGGCGGCCAGAAGCAGGAAGAACTCACCGAGCGGTGCTCTCCCTTTCGTGGCGTAGTGCGCTCGATTCATGGGAGGCAACAGGTATCAGGTACTTCTACTGAAGCCTGAAACCTGTTGCCTTTTCTCCCCCCGGAACTCCCGGCAAGATCCCTAGCCTCCCTCCCCCAGCAGCTCCTCCAGGTAGCCCGTGTGGTACTCGCCGGAGCGGAAGGCATCCTCTGCGAGGAGCCGCAGGTGGAGTGGGATCGTGGTCTTGATGCCTTCCAGGCGGTATTCGCGAAGCGCGCGGCCCGAGCGGTGGATCGCCTCCTCCCTGTCCAGGCCCCAGACGATCAGCTTGCCAACCAGCGAGTCGTAGAAGGGCGGGATCTTGTACCCCTGGTAGATCGCCGAGTCTATCCGCACGCCGGGACCGCCCGGCACCTCCAGGGATGTTATCTCGCCGGGTGATGGCATGAAGTCCTGATCCGGGTCCTCGGCGTTGATTCGGAACTCTATCGCGTGCCCCACGAAAGGCACATCCTCTTGCTCGAGGCTAAGAGGCTCGCCGGAGGCGACCAGGATCTGCTCCTTCACCAGGTCGACGCCCGTAAGCATCTCCGTAACGGGGTGCTCGACCTGTATCCTGGTGTTCATCTCGATAAAGTAGAAGTCGTCCCCGTCGACCAGAAACTCGACCGTCCCGGCGTTGGCGTACCCCGACTCCCGCGCCAGCCTGACGGCTGCTTCGCATATCCTCTCGCGCGTCTCGTCGCTGATGCCAGGAGATGGTGCCTCTTCCAGCACCTTCTGCCTGCGGCGCTGCATGGAGCACTCCCGCTCGTAGAGGTGTATCACGTTGCCCTCGTTGTCTGCCATGACCTGCACCTCGACGTGGCGGGGCCCCGCCAGGAACTTCTCGAGGTAGATTGAGCCGTCCCCGAACGCCGACTCGGCCTCCCGTTTGGCGACCCGGACGGACTCGCGAAGCTCCTCCTCGTTCTCGGCCACCCTGATGCCGCGACCGCCTCCCCCGGCCGCCGCCTTCACCATGACCGGGTAGCCGATCTCCCCCGCCGTCTCGACCGCCGCGTCGGCCGAAGCTGACTCCTCCGAGCCAGGCACAACCGGCACGTCTGCCTCTTCTGCCAGCCGCCGCGCCGCCGATTTGTTGCCCATCTTCTCGATCGCCTCGGACGCCGGCCCGACGAAGACCAGCCTCGCGTCCCGGCAGGCCGCCGCGAAGCGGGCGTTCTCGGCCAGGAAACCGTAGCCGGGATGGATCGCATCGGCGCCCGTTTCTCTGGCGGCCTCGAGGATGGCCTCCACATCCAGGTAGCTCTTGCCCGCCGGGGGCGGACCGATGTTGACGGCCTCGTCAGCGTGACGCACGTGGAGGGCCTCCTCGTCAGCCTCGGAGTAGACGGCTACAGAGGAAATGCCCAACTCCTGGCACGCCCGGATGATGCGCAGCGCGATCTCACCGCGGTTGGCGACCAATATCTTCTTCAACATGGTGTATCGTCCTCCCTCTGGATCCCATAGCATCAGGACGTGGTCCAGCCCCGAAGTTATCGCACGTCCGCGACTAAAGATACATTGACCGGGATTTTCGACGCTAGTAGTATCTCGTTATCGATCCAGGGAAAGTGGGGGTGATCAATGGGCAGCGGCGTCGGTACAGAACTGCCTGAGGCG
>DASUPX010000246.1:0-4075 GCA_036280905.1 Rubrobacter sp.
TCGGCAGGACGCTACACCCCACGCTCCTGTACATGCCGGTCATCGTGGTGCTGCAGGTGATCTTCATCCTCGGTCTTACCTACATCATGGCCGTCCTCGGAACCTTTCTGCCTGACCTGGCAGAGGTCATGCGCCCGGTCATAAGGGGAATGTTCTTCGTGACCCCCATCCTCTGGCCGCCCGACCGGCTGCCCGACTCCCTCAGTTGGGTCGAGGACTACAACCCGCTTGCTTACCTGGTCAACGCCTACAGGGACCTGATCCTGAACGGCACCTTGCCAGGCGCCCTCTCCACGCTCTACTTCACGCTGTTCTCCGTGGCCCTCTTCGTCATCGGCTTCGCGTTGTTCGTCCGGCTCAGGCCAAAGTTCGCGGATCACCTGTGACGCCGGCCATCTCCCTCAAGGGGATAGGTAAGAAGTACAGGATCGCCTCGAGCAAGTCGCTGCGGCTGAGGGAGATGCTGAGCCCTAGCAAGAAGCGGCGTACCCAGGACTTCTGGGCCCTCCAGGACATAGACCTGGAGGTGGAGAAGGGCACCACTCTAGGCATCCTCGGGCGCAACGGGGCTGGCAAGAGCACGATGCTCCAGATCATCTCCGGTGTGTTGCAGCCCACAACGGGCACGGTAGAGGTAAACGGCAGGTTGACCGCCATCTTCGGGCTCGGCTCCGGCTTCAACCCCGAGTTCACGGGCCGCGAGAACGCCATGATGAACGGCCTGATCCTTGGCATGGACCGGCGCGAGATGCTGGAGAGGTTCGAGGAGATAGAGGCTTTCGCAGATATCGGGGACTTCATGGACCACCCCGTGAAGACCTACTCCAGCGGGATGAAGTCCCGGCTGGGCTTCGCGGTCGCGGTGAACGTGGACCCGGACATCCTGGTTATCGACGAGGCACTATCGGCGGGCGACGCGGCCTTCAAGAAGAGGGCCTTGCAGAGGATGTACGACCTCAGGGATTCGGGTACCACGGTCCTCTTCGTCTCGCACAGCATGGGCATGGTCAACAGGTTCTGCACGGACGCCGTGCTGCTGAACCGGGGGAACATGATCTCCCGCGGCACCCCTGATGAGGTGGTCGGCCAGTACAGAGACATGCTGGAGAAGTCCCAGAATCAGAAGACGGACGAGAACACCGAGCGGAACAGGCAACTCGACTACACCATCGCCCACGAGGACGAGGACGACATGCCAGACCCCCCGAAGGCCAAACGCGGCCAGCGCCGGCCTACGGGGGAGGCGGAGATCCTGGACGCAACGCTGCTGGACGCTGACGGTCAGCCCGCGCACAGCACGCCGTCCGGGAGCAACCTGACCCTCAGGGTCAGGGCGCGCTTCGAGAAGGCTACGGGTGAGAGCGCATTCGGCGCGGTACTTCGCGACCATACGGGAACGCTGCTGTTCGCAACCTCGACTGACATGGAACAAGCCCCGCTCGGCGCGAGGGAGAAGGACGAGGTCGTAACCGTAGACTTCACGTTGGGGGCGCCTTTCCAGCCCGGTGTCTACAGCGTCGAGGCAACCGTCTCGGGGGAGTCGGGCAGGCTGCTGGGGCGGACGAGGGAGGCGGCGGCCCTCGAGGTCACCGCAGAAGAGCCGGCGGTGGGGGCCGCGGTCCGGCCGCCGACCAGCGTCGAGGTCCAGGAAGGTGACGAGCTGGGCCAGGCCACCTGAGACCCGTGCCAGCCCGCGCCACGGTCGTCATCCCCAACTGGAACGGTGAGAGGCTCCTCGACCTCTGCCTGCGGTCCCTGCGCAACCAGTCTTTCCAGGACTTCGAGACGATCGTCGTGGACAACGATTCGACAGACGATTCGCTCGCCTTCCTGGAGAGAGAATTTCCCGAAGTCGATGTGATCTCACTCGAGAAGAACAAGGGCTTCGCCGCTGCCGTGAACCATGGCATCAGAGCGTCGGACACCGAGTTCGTGGTGCTCCTGAACAACGACACCGAGCAGGACGAGCGCTGGCTCGAGGCGTTGATCGGCGCGGCCGACGCCCACGTGGAAGCGGGCCTCTTCGCGAGCAAGCTGGTTGATTTTCACGACCGCCGGGTCCTGGACGGGGCCGGTGACGCCATACGCCTGAGCGGGCTACCTTACCGGCTGGGGCACGGCGAGCGCGACAGGGGCCAGTTCGAGGAGCCCGGCTACGTCTTCGGGGCGTGCGCAGCAGCGGCGCTCTACCGGGGGTCGCTCTTCGGGGAGATAGGATACTTCGACGAGGATTTCGTCTCCTACTGCGAGGACGGCGACCTCAGCTTCCGAGCCCAGCTCGCCGGCCACCGTTGCTTCTACGTCCCAGGAGCCGTCGTCTACCACATGGGAAGCGCCTCCACCGGGGGCAAGCGCAGCCCGACGGCGACCCGGCTCGGCACACAGAACTCCCTCGGCTTGCTCGTAAAGGACCTGCCCCGCTCGGCCGTGCCGCACGTTCTGCCGTTCTTCGTCCTGGGACAGCTCGCGCGTCTCGCCACGGCCGCCGCTACGGGCTCATTGCGGGCACACCTGGAAGGCTTGCTCGGGGCCTGGCGCCACCTTCCGCTCATGCGTGAGAAGCGGGCGGTTATTCAGAAGCGCAGGCGGATCTCCGACGCCGAGGTCCGCAGGTTGCTCAGGAGATCTTCGCTCGCCGCCGCGGCGAGCATCGCGCGCCGGCTTCGGGACAGTGTGGTGACCCGGTGAAGTTCTCCGTGCTCATCGTCAACTACGCTTCCTGGCCGCTGACCCTGCGCTGCATCGCGTCGCTCGACGCGACCGGCTACACAGATTTCGAGACCATCGTGGTGGACAACGACAGCGCCGAGCCGCCGCTGCTGCCACCAGGGGTGCAGCTCATCCGGAACAGGAAGAACGTGGGGTTCGCCCGCGCCCACAACAGGGGCATCGCCGCCTCGACCGGGGATGTAGTGGTCCTCATAAACCCGGACACCGTCGTGGAGGAGAACTTTTTCGACGGCCTTGAGGCGTTTCTCGCCGAGACCCCGAAGGCGGGCATAGTCGGACCGAGGGTACTCGAGGCCGACGGGGAGCTTCAGCTCTCGGCACGTCGAGAGATCAGCGCCCTCTCCGGCCTTCTCGGACGCACCTCGCTCCTGACCCACCTGTTTCCGAAGAACTCGCTGGTCAAGAGCCAGTTCCCCGCGGTCACGGAAGGATCTTACCCTTCCGCGGTCGACTGGGTCTCCGGCGCCTGCATGGCCATCCGCAGGGAGACGCTACAGGGGATCGGGCCGCTTGACGAGCGCTTCTTTATGTACTTCGAGGACGCCGACCTTTGCCGCCGCGCCCGCGCCTCCGGCTGGCTCGTCTACTACGTTCCCGGGGTCGAGATCGTTCACCAGACCGGCGCGAGCAGCCGCAACAAACCCAGGGCCGTCTGGCTCATGCACAAGAGCGCCTTCCTCTACCACCGCAAACACGGCACCCACGGCCCACTCAACGTACTGAGCGCGGCGGTCCTCGCCGGCCTGACCCTACGCGCCCTCGCCAAGCTGGCAACCTCGTTGCTTGGGCGGGGTGCCTGAAGCACCACGCGTTGTCAGTTATCAAGCTTTCAGCTATTGCAGGTGGGGCGGTTTTACGGAATCCGGATGAATAGTGCCCCTGGCACGCGCGGGCCTACGTCTTCGAGCAGACGTGGATTCCCGCTTTCGCGGGAATGACGGTGAGAGGACGCGGGAATGATGGTGAGGAAGGCAGGGGTGATGGAGGATCGGTATGTTAGCCCACATCCCGAGGACGGACTCCATAACCGGATTCGGTATCATCGCTGACCTTCGAAACACTTCCGGGTGGAGAGAGTCTACAGCTACTTGAAGAGGATTCGACGTTTATGGAGAGAGCCGCAGGCATTCGGCTTCTTGTTCCCGGCTGACAGCTGATAGCTCTATCCACTACGATGCGCGGCCGGTGGCGTCTTCCAGGGCCTGTAGCGCGGAGCTACGGTCCATACCGGTGCTTCCGAGGATATCCACGGTGGAGGAGTGGATCTGGTCGACCAGGGCGTTGACGGCGAGGTTGCTGGCCAGGTCCTTGCGTTCGTACAGGAGCGCGCTGGCTTCGCTGGCGG
>DASUPX010000247.1:0-7279 GCA_036280905.1 Rubrobacter sp.
ATGTGGTGGGTGCCCGTAACCCAGATGGTTCCGTCGGGCTTCAGGATGCGGCGTGCCTCTTTCAGCCAGCCGACGTTGAAGCGGTGGTCCGCCCTGAAACCCATGGACCTGTCCCAGGCGCCCTTGTCGACGGTGGCCAGGCTTCCGTTTTTGAGCGTCACGCCGCCGTTGGAGAGCCTGTAAGGCGGGTCGGCGAAAATCATGTCCACGCTAGCCGCTGGCATGACCTGCATGAGGTCCACGCAGTCCCCGAGGTAGACAATAGCCCCTGGCTCGCCGAACGCCTCGAAGTCCCTGAGGTCCATGCCCTATTCTAGGAACGGGAGGGCTGGGACTTTAGAGCGGCCTCGCGGAGTAGGCGAAGGGGATCTCAGGCAACGAGCATCGAGTTGTTCCCGAATGAACAGGTTGCAGCCCTATACGCTCTCTGCATATCCATGCGCCACCACAACATGTGGTCTTACTGGACCGGAGCGGGTCGGTCTTCAGGTGAGCTCCTCGCGGCACCTGCGGCCGATCTTTGCGGGATTTTTACCTTCCCTGAAGGTGGGTGAATAGAGGTTGTAAGAGCTGCTCTCCGAACTCGGCTTTGCAGCCGATGCATGACAACCTAGGTTCGAGGGTGGTTCGGGTTTGAACCAGGTGATCTGATTCGTTAACCGAGCTGGGTACAAAACGCCCTACTGTGAGCATCAAGATCTGCGTCGCGAAAAACGGCATCCAGCGCACAAGATTGTTCAGGCCATAGAGGTAGAGTTCAGGAGATCGTACAGAGTTCGTGATGACAGAGGGCCTTCGCGGTAGCCGACCTCCCGTTTATCGACCCTGTTGGATGTTGGATCTCCGCTTTATGGCGTTCTCACAAGTTCGCGCAGTTCAGGCTCTAACTGACCGAGCCGGAGTCTTGCGGGGCTCCGGCTCAGCCCGAGATGTTTGAGGCATTATCGAGACTGTGGGTACGAATCGGATCCGAATTGCTCGATCCGAGTCAAGACTCCTTCGATCCGCGCATCCTGATCGAAATTGGCCATCATCCGGGTAAGGACTTGATTGAGCTTAGAACAAGCTGCGGCCGGATAATAGCCGTCGGCGAGATCCCTGGTCATCTCTTCCAAGCCCTGAGCGAGGGCTACTGTGTAGCTGCTAGCGACCTCGTGCCGACGAACAAAGAAAGCGCTGTATTCAATGGATTGGGCTACGCCTAGTATCCGCTCCTCACGTTCCCTGACGACCTTGATCTGATCTAGGGCCCGTTGGAACATATCAGCGGCTTCCGCAAGCCCATCGCTTTCGTTGTCCTCGAGCTCTGCACTCAGGATCCGGGCCATACCAGCGAAGTAGTGTCCCAGCCCGGTGAACAATTCTGCGTCTGCGTTGACCATCTCGGTCCGCAGGGTTTCGACCTCCTCACGGGAAGCCCGGTTTAGTGTCTCAAGACACGTATGGTGAGTGGGTCAAGTGCCACCGTCAGGGGCGAACACGGATCCAGGTCTGACCCCTGGTAGTCTGAAGCCTCCAGGCTCCCATTTATCTAGCGACATGCAGCCCTCCCTTCCAAAGAGTCCTCTACGCACCATTGTTGCAAGGATGCCCATTCGGGTCAATCGCTGCTGCGAGGTACTTGGATACAGGCCCAGGGGTTATTGCGAGGAGGTCGAGATCCTTCTCGTGCCCATCGTTGAAGAAACTCCACCCGGCTGACGCTTAGACTATTGTGCCTCGATTACAACGTCCTCGAACTGCGGGGCGAGCCTACCGCGAGCTTGCCCCGTATCTTGCGAAGCCAAGGCCTCTCGGGAACCGGAGGGCCGGGACTCCAGAGCGGTGTTCCGGATAGGTGTCAGGCAACAGCTATCAGTAATCCACCTGAAGCCGGGTGAGAGAAGGCATCAGGCTACAGGTTTCAGTGGTCGAAGACTATATCCTGGGCGCCCTCCCAGAGGGTCATCTCCCCCAGGGGCCTGAGGTTTTCGAGGCCGTCCGTGATGGTCAGGAAATGGTTGCCGGCCAGCTGTCCAAGCTTGCTGGCGAAGCAGGTGGGGCCGTAGGGAAAGAGGATCTCGGTCTCAGAGTAACCCCCGGGGTAGAGAAGTATCTCGCCTGGGGCGGGGTAGCTCGTGGCGTCCTCGAAGCCGACCCCGAAATCGAAGTCTCCGAGGGGGATCCAGCACGACTCCCCGCTCCAGCGCACGTGGATGATCCTCTGCCTGTAGGGCAGCAGCCCCTCGAAGGCCTCGCAACTCTTCGGGCTCTTCTCCCTCTCCCAGCGGGCCTGGAACTCGTAGGGGCCTGCGGTTATGCGGACGTCGGCCATGGCACGCTCCTCAGGCACTCTGCTCGCGCCTCAGGGCGAAGCCCCCTGTGGCGAAGCTTACGGCAACCAGCACGACGAAGTTTACGAACAGGGCCACTATACCGATGTTGGTGTCGGCCAGCGTCTGGGGCAGGAAAGGGAAGAGGTCGCCGATTGTGGTGCCCAAGCAGGAGCAGGAGCACTACGCCCTGCCCGCTCTGCTGGGAGAACCACAGCGACACGAGCGCCACCACGGGCACGAGCACCCTGGCGAGGGTTCCTATGATGCTGTAGCCCTCGGCCGGAAGCGCCAGGAAGCCCGGTTTCTGGGCCTGTATCTCCCTGAACATATCCCCGATGCCGCCGCAGAGCGTGAGCGGCAGGTAGAGCCCCATAAAGACCACGACGACCAGAACCAACGCATCCTTTATTACGGCTGTCCACGCCGAGCCGCGGATGCCGCTGATCATGACGTAGGTGGTCACGGCGACCGTGCCGATGGTGGCGGCCACAAGCGGCGAGATAGTTCCGTAGGAGGCCACGGAGACTATGATCCCTAGCCCCTGCAACTGCAGCGCCAGGTAGGGCACCATCGCGACCACGGCCACGAGCGAGACGAAGAGGCCAAGCCCCTTGCTGTCGTACTTCTTTACGAAGAAGTCGGACTGGGAGTGGAGCCTGTGCTCCGTGGCGTAACGCCAGATCGCGGGCAGGAGCCAGTAGCTCATCACGTAGGCCAGGCAGCCGTAGGAGAGGATGTAGAAGGCCGGACCACCCTCGCCGTAGGCCCAGCCCGATCCCCCGAGGAACCTGAAGGTGGTGTAGATCTCCCCCGCGAGCAAGAGGAACACGAAGAGCGTCCCGAACCCCCTGCCCCCCACGGTCCACTGCTCCAGGTCCATGTCCTGGCCGCGGCGCGCCCTGATCCCGAGAAACAGGGCGAGGGCGAGAAAGGCGAAGATGACTATGAGGGCAATGTTCATTCTCCGCTCTCCCTGTTGGCCGGATCGAAGTGGTAGATGACGGCCATGATGACCGAGGTCAGGACCACCCAGAGCACTATCCAGAAGAGGATGAAGGGCATCCCGAGCACGAAGGGTTCGACCCTGTTGGCGAACGTGATGCCGACGAAAGGCAAGAAGGCGAGCAGGAACAAGGGTCTCATCGTTGGGCGTCCTCTCTGTCGACGCCGAGCAGCCGCATTGCTGTGGCGAGGTGCATCTTGAGTCCTGTACCAAGTGCCTCCTCGTCTATATCAAAGCGCGGATGGTGGTGCGGGGCCGTTATCCCCCGCTCCTCGTTTCCGGCCCCGACCAGGTAGAAAGCGGAAGGGGCCCTCTGACCGTAGGCCGAGAAATCCTCCCCACCCATGCTGGGGGGCATGATCTCGACGTTCTCATCCCCGACCACCTCCCTCGCCGTCTCCTCGACCTCGCGCGTCAGCCCATCGTCGTTTATGACGGGCCTGTAGCCACGCTCGTAGGAGAACTCGTAGCCGGCATCGTGGGCCTCCGTGATGCCCCTGACGACCCGCTCCATGATCTCCGGCATACGCCCCCTGATCTCGGGGTCGAGGGTGCGCACGGTGCCCTCCATCTCCACCGTGCCTGGTATGACGTTGTGCGTGGTGCCGCCCTGGAAGCGGGATACGGAGAGGACTACGTTGTCTATCGGGTCGGTCTCGCGCGAGACGACGTGCTGCAGGTTGGTAACGACCTGCGCCCCGACGGCTATGGAATCTATGACCTGGTGCGGGAAGGCGGCGTGCCCGCCCCTCCCTGTAACGGTGATCCTGAAGACGTCGGGGGCCGCCATCATCGGGCCGTGGGTGATGCCGACCTTGCCGACGGGTAGCTGCGACCACAGGTGTATCCCTACCACGGCGTCGACCCCGTCCATCACGCCCCGCTCTACCAGCGCCTCGGCGCCGCCGGGGCTGAGCTCCTCGGCGTGCTGGAACACGAACCGCACCTCGCCATCGAGGCCGCCGCGGTTCGCGGACAGTATCCTGGCGGCGCCGAGCAGCATGGCCGTGTGCCCGTCGTGGCCGCAGGCGTGCATGGCGCCGGGGTTGGCCGAAGCGTACTCGACGTCGTTCTCCTCGGTGATGGGCAGGGCGTCGATGTCGGCCCTGATGGCGACGGTGCGTCCCGGTCTATCCCCGATGAGTCGCGCGACCACGCTGTTCTCGGTGGGGCGTGAGATCTCCAGGCCATCGAAGGTCTCCAGCGTCTCGCGTACGAACCGCGCGGTCTCCTCCTCGTGAAATGAGACTTCGGGGTTCCGGTGGAGATGACGCCTCCATGCGACCATCTGTTCCCTGGTATCCGCAACCAGGGCGTCGAGCGTTGCGGCTTCCATCTCTGCCCCCCTCCCTGGGATTATCCTCGGCCGGCCAGGCCGAGTACGCTACGATACAGGACGTTACATCCGGCTTCGCAGTCTTCCTTGCTGCTCCACTCCTCGGGGTTGTGGCTTATGCCGTCTTTCGAGCGGACGAAGATCATGCCCATGGGGCACAGGCTTGCCAGGTGCATCCCGTCGTGCCCGGCCCCGCTTGGCAACGAGTGGGGCCTTATACCCAACTCCTCGCACGCCGCGGAGATGACGGTGCGGACCTCTTCAGAGCACGGCGCCGGGTCGAGCCGCTGCAGCTCCTCGATACCGAGCTCCACACCCCGCCGGGCGCAGACTTCCTCGGCCCGTTCCCTTATGCGCCCCTCCACCCCGTCGCGCACGGCTACGTCTATGTCGCGCAGGTCGACCGAGAAGTCCACCCCGCCAGGGATGATGTTGATGCCGCCGGGCCTCGCCTCGATCTGGCCGACCGTCCCCACGGCCGACGGGGTGGAGGAGGCCTCCTCCTCCACGGCACCCACTATCTCCGCCGCGGCGGCCAGCGCGTCGTGGCGCCTGTCCATCGGTGTGGCCCCGGCGTGGCCCGACTCGCCCCGCAGCGAGAACCTTAGCCACACGGGCCCGGCGATGCCCGTTACGATGCCGGCCGGCAGGTCCTCGGCCTCGAGTACCCTGCCCTGCTCTATGTGCAGCTCCAGGTAGGCCGCCAGGGAACCCTGCCCGCGCCTGGCGTCATCTACCTGATCTGGATCCAGGCCGTACTCCCGCATCGCCAGGGCCACGGAGAGACCGTCCCCGTCCGTGTGTTCCAGATCCCCGGAGGAGAGGTGTCCGGCCAGGGCGCGGCTGCCGATCATGCCAAAAGAGAACCGGGCGCCCTCCTCGTCCGTGAAGGCGACGACCTCGATCGGGCGTTCGGTAAGCACGCCGTTTTCCTCCATCGCCTGCACGACCTCGATGCCGGCGAGCACCCCGAGCGGCCCGTCAAAGTCGCCACCGTTGTACACGGAGTCGACGTGGGAGCCGACGAGGACGGCCGGGGCTTCGGGGTCCCTCCCCTCCCTGCGGCCGAACAGGTTCCCGACGGCATCCTCGCGGACCGAGAGGCCGGCCTCCTCCATGTAGGAGGCGACGAGGTCCTTGGCGGACCGTTCTTCGTCGGTGAACGAGAGGCGGGTCACGCCCCCCGACTCACTCCGGCCTATCTCCGCAAGCTCGGAGAGCCTGCGCCACAACCTGCCGCCGTCTACCATCCCTGCGTTACCTCCCGGTTTTTCGGGCTTCAACGCCGCGCCTCTTCGAGCGCGCCGAGGAGCATCTCTGGGGTGAGGCCGTAGGCCGTTATGCCGTCACGTCCCGTCATGTCGCCGGCCGCGAGCAAGGCGTTGAGTATGGCCGCCTCGGTGGCCTCGGCCGCCGCGTAGAAGAGCGGCGTCATGTAATCGTTGGTAACCATCTGTACGGGCACGGTCGCCGGCGGTTCGGGGAGCCCATCGCGCGGAAGGCCGCGGTTGCCAGTGGCGAAGGCGAGAAAGATGTCCCCGCTCCCTTCGTCGAGGCCACCTCCCATTCTGGCCAATCCTATGGCCGCGCGCTTCGCGAGCCTGTCGCACTGGATGGGCAGCAGCGGGGCGTCTGTGGCGAGGACCACGATTATGGAGCCCGTCCCCGCCCGCAGCGTCTCCTCCTGCTCGTAGGGCGAGGGAACACGCTCCGTGGTGAGGATCCGTCCCACCGGCGCCCCGTCGACGCGTAGCATCCGGCGTTTTCCGTAGTTCGCCTGCACCAGGGCGCCGACCGTCCAGCCGCCCTCGGCGACCCGGCGCGAGGCCGTACCGATACCGCCCTTGAACTCGTGGCAGATCATGCCGGTACCCCCGCCGACGGAGCCTTCCTCCACCGGACCTGCGCTCGCCGAGGCGAGGGCTTCGAATACGTGGTCCGGGGTGACGTGCTGGCCGTTGACGTCGTTCAGGGTGCCGTCGTAGGTCTCTGCGGCGACGGGGAGGGTCCAGTGGTCCTCTTCGCCGGCGCTTGCCTCCATCTCTGCCTTTACCAGGGCGTCGTGCACCACGCCGACGCTGTGGGTGGTGGTTATGGCGACGGGCGAAGAGAGGGTTCCGGCCTCCCGGATCCACTCCAGCCCCGTCATCTCCCCGTTGCCGTTGAGGGTGCTGGTCCCGGCAAAAACGGGCTCGTCGCGCGCAAGCCCCTCGCGCGGGCATACGACCGTGACACCGGTCCTTACCGGCCCTTCGCCGACGACGAGCCGACCTTCGCCGCGCACGATGGTGGAGTGCCCGACCCTCACGCCGCTCACGTCGGTGATCGCATCTTCCGGCCCCGGGGCGAGCTCCCCGATCCTTATCCCCAGCTCGCGGGCGCGCACGCGGCCCGCCTACCGGCCCAGAGAGAAGACGCGGTCCATCTCCTCTTCCGACAGCTCGAAATCGAAGACGTCGAGGTTCTCGGCGAGGTGCTCCCCGCCCGTGGCCTTGGGGATGGCAGAGACCCTGTCCTGCTGCACGAGCCAGCGAAGGGCCACCTGGGTCGCGGTCTTGCCGTGGTCAGCGCCGATCTCCCGGAGCGTGGCATCATCCTTGACGCCGCCACGGGAGAGCGGGGTGT
>DASUPX010000248.1:0-5858 GCA_036280905.1 Rubrobacter sp.
CGCCTGTGACCGGGTCGCCGGCACGTTCGGCGCACCGCTTTACGTTCACGAGGAAGACGCGGCGGCCACCGCCGAGGTCTGCAACGTGGACGCGACCTTCTCGGAGCGTCACAAGCTCGGCGAGGACTTCGAGATCATCCCCGTTCCGGGACACACGAGCGGGGCGACGGCTTTTCTCTGGGACTCGGGGCAACACCGTGTCCTCTTTACCGGCGACACGGTCTACCTCGGAGGGGGACGATGGAGGGCCGCGGTACTCGACGGGGTCAGCGACCGCGAGCGCTACATCGAGAGCCTGGAGTTGATCCGCACACTGGATTTCGACCTGATCGTGCCGGGAATTGCCCCAGCGGGTAGCCCCTACTACGCGTTTACCGACAGGGTGGAGGCCACAGAACAGATCGACGCGATCCTCGAACGCCTCCATCGCGGCGAGAACGGCTGAGACAACAAGACCCCACGTCATCTCAGGAGACGTTGCCTATCCCCCAGCCGAAGGAGATACTGCACCCTGACCAGCCGGTACAACCACGAAAGGGCCTGCAGAAACAATGAAGATATCCAGTGCTGACCATACCAACTGGCGGGTAAAAGATGTCCAGAAATCGCTCGGCTTCTACCGCGATGTCCTAGGTCTCGAGCCTTTCGGCCTCGAGGCGTACGAGCGTGGGGAGCATCCCCTCGTCTCGCTGCGGGTAACGCCGGAGTTCATCCTGCACCTGAGGCCGGATCCCACCTTCGAGCCCGCTTCCACCGGGGGCTATGATCATCTCGCCCTCGTGGTCGAGGACACCACCCCGGAGGCCCTCGCCGAACATCTCGAAGCGGCCGGGGTGGAGATCGAAAACAGATCCAGGAGCGTCATAGGTGCCCGAGGGCAAGGGCAAGCCATCTACGTGCGGGACCCCGACGGCTACCTCATAGAGCTGAAGTTCTACGACGCCTGATCCGATCGAGGGATGTCTGGCTCTCGTATGGGTGGAGGTCGGCCGGAGTACCGGGAGTATTTCCCCGTTGCATTGAATACGTGGGCACTTCCGGTATACTCGGGAAGTTACGCAATAGAGAACGTATGTCCACGATCATCGAGATGCCGGATGTCGGAGAGCATCTCTTTTTTTGTGTCTTGTGCCTGTCCTCTCCCGTCGAGTGGTAGTACGCGGCGTACGCTCCTTATGGTGGCGACCACAGCACAGCTACAGAGAGAGGAACAGCACATTTTGGCTAGCACTATGCACGAGGTCCAGGAGACCTCTTTCGCGGATCTGCCCCTATCCCCACAGGTTTACAGGGCTGTCGTCGACCAGGGATGGAAGACCCCGACGCCTATACAGGCTCTGGCGTTGCCCGAGCTTCTGGATGGCAAGGACGTGGTCGGGCTCGCGCAGACCGGCAGCGGCAAGACCGCCGCTTTCGCAATACCCCTGATCGAGGGTCTAGACAGGAAGGCGCGGGGTATACAGGCGCTCGTGCTCGCGCCGACGCGTGAGCTCGCCGCGCAGGCCGCGACGGAGATCTCGAACCTCTCGCGCCACGAACCGATCCGTCCCATCGTCCTCTGCGGGGGCTTGTCCATAGGACCCCAGATCAAAGCCCTCGAGAAGCGTTCCGCCAGGGTCGTGGTCGGCACGCCGGGTCGCATTCTCGACCACCTGCAGCGGGGCACGCTGCGCCTCGGCGGCGTGCGCTACCTGGTCCTGGATGAGGCAGACAGGATGCTCGACATGGGCTTCGCGCCCGACGTCGGACGCATCCTGTCGCGCACGCCGGAAGGTAGGCAGACTGCCCTCTTCTCGGCCACGATGCCGGGGGCGATACGCAAGATGGTGAAGAGCCATATGAGGTCCCCGCGCTACCTGATGGTCGAGTCCGAGGCGCCCACGGTGGATACCGTCGAGCAGGTCTACTACCGGGTAGACGTGAGGGACAAGACGCAGGCCCTGCGTACCCTGATCGACGCAGAGGACGACCCCCTGGCTATCGTGTTCCGCAGAACCAAGCACGGGGCGACCAAGCTGCACCGCCAGCTGGAAAAGGCGGGTTACAGGTCGGCCCTCCTGCACGGCGGGAAGTCGCAGTCGCAGCGCACCAAGACGCTCGCCGGGTTCGCCCGAGGCCGGAGCAGGATCCTGGTCGCCACCAACGTCGCGGCGCGTGGCCTCGACATCCCCAACGTCTCACACGTCGTCAACTACGACCTGCCCGAGGACACGGAGACGTACGTGCACCGGATAGGGCGCACGGCCAGGGCGGGTAAAGACGGGGTGGCGGTAACGCTCGTGGGCGAAGCCGAACTCAAGGATTTCGACAAGATCCAACGCTCCCTCCCCGTCGAAGTACGCAATAGTAAGCTCCCCCGCTCCGCCTGATACCGAGATCGTTCGAACGTAAGCGCATGCGGGCTGCGGGCAAGCTGAGGCTCTCCTGTACTTCGTTGCCAGTCCGAAGACGATTGGGTGCACTATCAACGAGTCGACGTCGATTCGTTGATAGTGGTTGGTGTTGTTTACACCAGTGAGAATAGTGTGAAGCGTGGAACGGCGGTACGGTAAGAGATCACCGCCACGGGAGAGTCGTTTGGTGCGGGCCTTCGTGCCGGCACCGTTGACGCCCGATCTGCTGCTCGGTCTCTCTGGTCTGCGCCAGCACTCTCTAGAGTCGGCCTTCTTCACCCCACACGCGCTGCCTCGTCATCCTCAACGAGGGAACGGAGCCGCTGTTAAGGGCTGATCCATCATTCAGTTGGGTTGCGGGGCCCGATCATCTACTCGAAGAGCAACGCTACGTTGCTCCGGTGCAAAGGTAGCCGCTAATATGGATGCGTGCCTGCTGATGAACACGCGGAAGGTTGCGCTCGGCTCTTCGCTAGTTTGAGGACCAACAAGAATGCCAACAGGTGGCCAGACCGCTTGAGGAACCGGGCCCCTCAAAAGCCAATACTGCTACTTTCCGTGTTGGACCTCTTCGACCTTGGCGAAATCAATCGTAATTTTATCGAGATCACCGAAGATCTCCTCGATCTTTTCGACAGTTACTGGTTGGCAGTCTTGCCATTTATGAAACCGAGCACCCTGGCCATGCCGTTTGTTCGCATGGAGAGCGAGGGATTCTGGCATCTGGTCAGGCGTGAAGAGGGTAAGCCGCTCTTCGGTGGGCCCGAAAGCTCTGTTGCGAGACTGCAGGAACACGTTTTGGGTGCCTACCTCGACAAGTCCATTTACGAATGCCTCCGGGTAGAAGCAAAACGCAGAATCTTGCGCTCCGTACTGGTGGGTGAGAGATACTTTTCGAAGGAAGCTAGCGGGGCCCTCCTGCAGCAAAGTTTCGTCAACCGAGAAGGCTTCCTCTACAGCGAAAAGCTGCTAGAGAACCCCAGAGATCTCGAGATAAGGGAGACGTTGCCACTCGAAGAGGAATACGTGCCCGTTCGCGACCAGGGTTTCCGACGAGCAGTCGTTACCGCTTACTCTCACCGCTGCGCCCTGTGTGGCATTCGTGTCCGTACCCTCGACGGCCATACGGCCGTCACGGCGGCGCACATTGTTCCCTGGAGCGAGACGCACGATGACCGGCCGGCAAACGGCATGGCGCTGTGCAGGATGTGCCACTGGACCTTTGATGAAGGGTTGCTCGGAGTTTCACAAGCGTACGAGGTCATCGCTTCAAAGCAACTTGTGATCTCGAACAACCTTCCCGGCTACCTGACCAACCTCGTAGGACGCGGTATCGTTGGGCCTGATCAGGATCTGTTCTGGCCTGATACCGCGTCGCTGCGATGGCACCACGAGAACGTGTTTCGTATGTAGCGGGCCTACCCGGCTTTGTACCTCTTTGTCCCCAGCGTGGAGGATAGAATCTACGGACCATGGGACTGATGTCCGAAGAGAGACCACGCGAAAACGATGCCGACGATGCCGCAAGTCCTGCTGTGGTTCCTGGTAGAGGCCCGGTTCGCTTCGATGGTGTAAGCACGCTTTGAAAAGGGCGTTCCTGGTCTTGATGCTCACCTGTATCCTGGCGTCCTGCGGTGCCGAGCCCACGGAGCCAGAGGCTTCTTCCCCCGAGGCGGGCGACGCACGTACGACCACGGAGGGCCAGACGACCCCCACCGCGGGCACCGGGAAGAGAGCCACACCTGAGGAGACCACCGGACGCGAGAAGACGGAACGGGCCAACGATGCGGATGAGCCGGAGATCCGCCAGGGGCCAGCGAGCAGCAGCACGCTGACCCGGCCGGCGCTCGGCACCAACGGCATGGTCAGCTCCGCCCACCCGCTCGCCACGCGGGCGGGTTTGGAGGTACTCGAAGACGGGGGTAACGCCTACGATGCGGCGGTCGCCGTCGCGGCCTCCCTGGGCGTGGTGGAGCCGTATATGAGCGGGGTGGGCGGCTACGGGGCGATGGTCGTCTACGACGCGCAGTCCGGGAGTACGAGATCCCTGAGCGCCCCCACCAGGGTGCCGGAGACGCTGGATCCAGCCGTGTTCCGACCCTCAGCGCCAGGTTATCTGCAGAACAGGCAGGGTGCCCCGGCCATCTCGACACCAGGCGCGGTGCACGAGTGGGAAGCCCTGTGGAAAGAGTACGGTCAGCTCCGCTGGGAGCGTCTCCTCGAGCCCGCCGTAAGGCAGGCCGAGGAGGGGTTTGTCCTCGACGAGGAGAACGCCGCCTGGATCGCCTCTGAATTCTACGCGTTTCCACCGCACGCCAGGAGGATATACGGCAAGAACGGGACGCCCCTCCTCGCAGGACAGCGCCTCGTGCAGGAAGACCTGGGTCGTTCCCTGCGCCAGATCTCCGAAGAGGGCGCGGACGCGGTGTACGGTGGCGGTCTGGGCGAGGCGATGGCTTCCGCGGCGCAGCGAAACGGAGGCTTCCTGACCACCGACGACCTCGACGCCAACCGCCCCGAGTGGCAGGAACCCACAAGCGTGGACTACAGGGGTAACGAGATCGTAACTACTCCCACGCCGACGACCGCCTGGAACGCCCTTACCCGCCTCGGCGTCATGGGCCAGCTCGATCCTGAGGCCCTCGGCCACAACACCGTGGCGTACCTCGACACGTACGCGAGCGTGACGCGGCGGGCCTACTACGAGCGGTCCGAGTACGCCGCCGATCCGGAGGTAGCGCGGACACCCCTGGACCTGTTGCTCTCCGAGGACTACTGGGAGCAGGAGGCAGCCGCGGTAGAAAACCCGTCGGCAAGCTCGTCCGCGAGCGCCTCTCCGGTGGCGCTGGACCTCACCGAGCAGCGCGGGCATACCACGCACTTCGTGGTGGCCGACAGCGAGGGGAACGTGGTAAGCATGACCCAGACGCTAGGCAACATCTTCGGGAGCAAGGTCATGCCCGAGGGCACGGGTATCTGGCTCAACAACTCGATCAGCTACTCGCAATTCGAGCCCGAGGGCAACCCGCTCGATGTCTACCCCAGTCGCCAGAGGCTTGTCGGTATCGCGCCGACCATCATCATGCGCGACGATAGACCCCGAATCGCCCTTGGCTCCCACGGCGGCTACTACATCTTGCAGACCACGCCGCAGATGATCATGAACCTCATCGACTTCGACATGGACGTACAGCAAGCCATAGCCGCTCCCCGTATCAGCTTCACCGCCCCCAGTTCCTTCGCGGTCGACGCCGGTATGCCCGCCTCCGTCCAGGCCGGAATGGAGGCCGCGGGCCGCGACGTGTACGTGGACGAGTACGGGCTCGGCAACGCGCACGGCCTGACCATCGAGTACGGAGGGGGCAAAGCCGGCGAGCCCACCAGCTTCACCGGCGGCGCAGACCCACGCGCCGAAGGCATCGCCACCGGCTATTGAACCGGGCGGTTCTTCACAACTAGTGAAAC
>DASUPX010000249.1:0-6289 GCA_036280905.1 Rubrobacter sp.
TGGCGGTGGCCTCGGTGGGTTGGCCTCCGCGGCGCTCCTGGGGCGTGCCGGGCACGAGGTAACGTTGCTCGAGGCAAACCCGTGGCTCGGCGGTAAGAGCCGGCGCATCGAGCTCGACGGCAGACGGATGGATACAGGGCCGTCGCTACTTACCTTCCCTGGCGTGTGGGACGAGCTCATACGGCGCTGGGACGCAGCGGGAGGTAACCCTGGAGAGGCTTCCACCGTCGCCGGGCTGAAACTGAGGCGGTTGCCCGAGGTAGGGAGGTACTACTTTCGCGGCGAGAGCACCTCGCTGCCGGTGGAGGAGGGGCATCCCTGGCACGAGGCCTGGGAACGGTTCGCCGGCGTTCACGGTGGTCTCGGGCCCGAGGTCACGAGCTTGCTTACGTCCGACCCCACAGATCGCAGGACACTCCCCGCCCTGGCCCGGCTCCTCAAGGTGTACGGGCCGAAGTTGACGACCCGCTCCTACCTCGATGGTCTCTCGTGGTTGCCTGCGGGGTTGAAGGAGATAATCGCCATCCACACGCTCAACGCCGGGGTCGCGCCGGGAAGGACGCCCGCCCTGTACGCGAGCATGCCCGCGATCATGGCCACTGATGGCGTTTTCGTGCCGGAGGGTGGCGTGTACGAGATCGTGCTCGCCCTTGGGATGCTCGCCAGGCACGCCGGGGTCGAGATAGAGACGGATGTACCGGTACGTGAGATACGAGATGGCACGGTGGTGACGGCCGAACGTAAATACGCCGCAGACGCCGTGGTGAGTGATCTCGACGAGGGCCGGCTGGAAGGGTTGCTCGACCGGGGTAAGAGATCCGAGCAACAAGGTCTCTCCTGCTCCGGGATCGCCGTTTACGCGGCGCTGCGGAAGGAGTTGCCCACCGGTATCGGGGCGCACGGCGTTGTGCTGCCTTCCGACCCGGGCGACCTGTACGCCAGCCTCGAAGCCGGGGAGGAGCCGCGGGAGACGATGGCCTTCGTCAACTACTATCGCGGGGGCGAGATCTACCCGAACGACGGGGGAACGCTAGCCATCCTGCTCACGGCCCCGGCGAACGGCCGGGAGTACGGCCTGAAAGATCCCTTCGTGGCGCGGGAGATCGAACGCGTCTCCGAGGCCGTCGGGCTACCCGGTCCCGCCACCGGCTACTTCGGGGATTACGGGCTCCTCGATCCTGCGTACTTCGGTGGCTGGGGAAGCAAGGGTGGGGCCCTCTACGGTTCCGTGCGTCCCTTCTGGAGGAGTGGGCCCCTGCACAGGCCCCGTTACAACGAGCGCGGGCGTCCCTGGCTGTGGCGGGTCGGAGCCTCGGTGCATCCCGGTGGAGGCATACCCGCCGTTCTCGGGGGGGCCATGATTTCCACCGACAGGATGCTCCGGTCCCTGCCGAGGTGAAGACGCCCGAGAGAAGGAGGAGGACAGGGATGAACCTTGGAAACCAGCGCCACCTGTTCGAGATACCCGACGACGTCGCCTACCTGAACTGCGCCTACATGTCGCCGCAGCTACGCCGGGCGCGCGAGATCGGGGGGTGGTCCGTAACGCGCAAGTCACGCCCCTGGGAGATAACGCCGGACGACTTCTTCCGGGAGGTGGAAGAGGTCCGCACCCTGTTCGCGCGGCTCGTCGGCGGGGACGCCGAGGGCGTCGCCGTCGTTCCCTCCGTCAGCTACGGAATCTCCGTCGCGGCGGCCAACGTGCCGGTAGGCGACGGGGAGAAGATCATCATCCTCCAGGACCAGTTTCCGTCCAACGTCTACTCCTGGCGCGAGCTGGCGTCACAGAAGGGCGCGAAGCTGGTCACCGTACCCCGCCCCGAAGACGCCGACTGGACGCGCGCTCTGCTCGCGCAGATCGACGAGCACACCGCGGTGGTCGCGGCACCGAATTGCCACTGGACTGACGGCTCGCTCGTGGACCTAATCCGGGTCGGCGAGCGGGTCAGGGAGGTCGGGGCGGCGCTCGTGATCGACGGCATACAGTCTGTAGGCGCCATGCCCTTCGACGTCTCGGAGGTGAGGCCGGACTTCCTGATCGCCGCCTCGTACAAGTGGCTGCTAGGGCCCTACGGCGTCGGTTTCATGTACGTCGACGAGGGATACCGCGAAGGCCGGCCCATCGAGCACAACTGGGTGAACCGCCACAAGAGCGAGGCCTTCTCACAACTGGTTGACTACCAGGACGCCTTCCAGCCCGGCGCCCGTCGCTATGACGTGGGGGAGCGGAGCAACTTCGTCCTGCTCCCGATGGCCGCCGAGGCCCTCCGGCAGCTCCTCGACTGGGGGGTCGGAAACACCTACGAGACCATCGGCGCGTTGACGGATCTTATAGAACGAGCGGCAGAAGAACGCGGTATCGCGACGATCCCCAGAGACAGGCGGGCGCGGCACCTGATCGGCTTGATGCTTGGCTCCGATGCCCCGGACGACCTCGCCACCAGGCTCATGCACCACGGCGTCTACGTCAGCGTGCGCGGCCCGAGCGTTCGCGTCTCACCCCACCTCTACAACACCGAAAGGGACATCGAGCGGTTCTTCGACGCGCTGGGGGAGATCACCGCCTAGGGTTCTCTATCATGGCGCCTTCCGTGCTCGGCGTATAGACTCCGCCGGTCGGATCTACCAGAGAGGAGAGGGAGACATGCTTATAGGTTTGCAGGTACCGAGGTTTACCTGGCCCCAGGGCACCTCCGGCATAGGCCCGAAGCTGGCTGAGGTCGGCAGAACCGCTGACGAGGCAGGGTTCGCGAGCCTGTGGGTGATGGATCACTTTTTCCAGATAGAGGCCGTCGGCAAGATCGACGAGCCTATGCTGGAGGGCTACAGCGCACTCACCTACCTTGCAAGCGTCACCGAACGGGTGAAGCTCGGAACGCTGGTGACCGGCGTCCACTACCGCTACCCCGGGCTCCTGATCAAGACCGCGACCACGCTCGACGTGCTCTCGGGGGGACGGGCCTACCTCGGCATCGGCGCGGGCTGGAACGAGCGCGAGTCCAGGGGCCTGGGCGTGCCCTTTCCATCTACCAGGGAGCGCTTCGAGCGGCTGGAGGAGACCCTGCAGATCGCGCAGCAGATGTGGTCGGGGGAGGTCGGGACCTACGAGGGAGAGCACTACCACCTCGCCGAAACCCTCAACGAGCCCCAGGCCCTCAGCGAGCCGCACCCGCCTATCATGATCGGTGGCATGGGAGAGCAGAGAACGCTCAGGCTCGTGGCGCAGTACGCTGATGCCTGCAACCTGTTCACCTACGGTGGCCCTGACGTGATCCGCCACAAGCTCGACGTCCTGCGCGGGCACTGCGAAGACGTGGGAAGGGACTACGGGGAGATCGAACGCACGGCCCTCGGTACCGCCAACCTCTCCGAAGACGGCATGAGCGCTGAGGACCTCATAGGCTTCTGCCGGGAGATGAACGAGGCCGGCATACAACACCTGATCTTCAACATGCCCAACGTCCACGAAATAGAACCGCTTGAGACGTTCGCCGAGAAGATCATACCGGCCGTAGCCGAATTCTAGAGCGACGCTTGTCGAAAGTGAGGGAAGGCATCGGGTGATTTTCCTGTGGCCCGAGACGTCCTCCCGAAGAATCGCTCCGGGGCGAGGCTAGCGTACCCTGGTAGAGTTGGCTTCGTACCCGCCTCCGCCCGGATAGTGCCAGGCGCCAATAAGCCTGTCACCGTCCTCGCTCAGAATACCCCTGTAGTAGGCTGGCGAGGTCTTGTCTCCGAACCAGATCGTGAGGGTATCGTCCTCCAGCTCGTAGGTGTAGTCGAGGGTACCGCCGGTGTCGGAGTAGAAGCGGCTCTTCACGTCCGCGCTGGGTTCCTGCCCTAGCGGGCGCTCGTGGCCGATGACCTCCATGCCGGTGCTCCTGGTTCCATCTTCTTTATCCACCATATTGATCCACTGAATAAGAAAGAAGCCGCCCTCCATCCACTCGTAGGTAACCGTCCCCCCCACGTCACCCGAGAGCTCCCACGTGCCGACCAGCCTGTCGAGCCTCCTCAGGGCTGGGCTGGGCTCACGTGCCACTTCTTGCCCGTATCCCTGGACCTCGTTCGTGTCACCGTCGTCCGCCATGGTTCTCCTTCCTTGCGGCTGCCCTTCTCCTGTCCCGCGTCTTGCTCGTCATCAGCCGAGCGCGAACACCAACTCCTCCAGCAGGTTCAGGCCCGCCTGCATCCCCGTCTCCATGCCTGAGGCCAGGTGCGCGTCGCGGGCCTCCTTGCTCGCGTGTTCGACGAGGACCTTTAGCGTCGTGCGTCCTTCGCTCTCCTCGAAAGTTACGGTGTTGAGCGCCTGCGCCCCGGGAGCGCCCTCGTAGACCTCAGTCGAGACGATCCGCTCGTTGGCAACGACCTCCCGGTACTCGCCTCGGAAGGCGGCCTCCGTCCCGTCCTCGAGGACCATCACGCACCTCCACACGCCCCCCACCCGCAGGTCGACCTCCACGCTCGTCACCTCCCCACGCTCCCCGCCCCACCAGCGCTCGATGAGCCCGGGCTCGGTCCACGCCCTGTAGACCAGGTGCTTCGGCGCATCGAATTCTCTCGTGATGAGGATCCGGTCGTCCGCCGGAAGCGTCACCTTAGCCTTCTTTCGACCCACCACCGTCTCCCCCTGAGCCTTCCCGCCGCTTGAGGTCCTCCAGTACAGCGTCAAGCCGCCCGAACCGGCCGGACCAGAAACGCTCGTAGCCGCTCACCCAATCGTGAATCGGTCTGAGCGCCTCGGCGTTGAGCCGATAGAGCCGCCTCCTTCCCTCCTCACGCACCTCCACAGCCCCCACCTCCCTCAGCACCCTGAGGTGCTTGGATACGAGGGGCTGGCTCATCCCAAGCTGGCCGACCATGTCTCCTACGGGCCGCTCCCCATCGACGAGGAGGTCCAGAATTTCCCGCCTGCGGGGCTCCGCCACCGCATTGAAAGCGTCCGTCGTGGTAGCCGCCCGTGCCATGAGAAGATTATACATAACTATATAGTTATGTATCAAGACCCGGATAGCAGCGTGGGACTGAAAGCTCGTTCCATTAGCACAGGAACGGTGGCCGCTCTGGCCTGGTGTGTGGGGATCGGGCTAGCCGGGTTCCCCGTCCCGCTTGCCCTGAATCAGGAATGCAGCGGCGGCTGCGCTCGTGAGGGCCATTCCAGCCGAGACGATCATCGCGATACGGAACGCGCTTATAAAGGCCTGGTCCACGGCGTGGTCTATGGCTATCCTGTCCTCGTTGCTCGCCCCCTTCAGCACGTCGTTCGCGCCAAGATGGACCTTCTCCGCGCGCAGGGCCGCTTTCTGGCCGGGCGGGAGATCCAGGGCGTCCACCCTGGCGTCCAGGCTGCTATCGAAGGCTGCCAGCAGGAGGAACGCGAGGACCGCCAGGCCGAGCAATTTCGCCGTTCTCTGGACCGACCTGTTGACGCCCGAGCCGAGGCCGGAGTGTTCGGTCTCGACCGCGTTCAGGATCGCGACCGAAAGCGGTCCGAACACCAGGCTCATCCCGACGCCAAGCACCACCACGGCCGGAAAGTAGGTAGTCCAGTATGATCCTCCGAGCCCCGGAACAGCGAAGAGGATGAACCCCGTGGCGGCCAGTGTGGGGCCGACCACCAGTGGTAGCTTCTCGCCGAAGCGGGTCACCAGCCCGCCGGCCCAGCGTCCCATCACGGCCGTGATTACGGCGAACGGTACGAGCGCGCCGGTCGCGGCGGTGGCGGAGTAGCCGTGGACCTCGATCAGGACGATCGGCAGCAAGAACAGCGCTCCCCCGAACGCGGCGTAAAGCAGGAACGTCATCAGGTTAGCGCCGCTGAAGTTGCGCGAGCCGAAGAGGTGGAGTGGAACCAGAGGCTCGGGCGAGTGCCGCTCGACTATTACGAACCCGGCCAGCGCCACCGTTCCAACGACCATGGCTGCCACCTCCCACGGACCAAGGCTCTGGTCTGAGGCCCCGATCAGGCCGTAGACGACACCCCCGAGGCCCACGGTGATCAGCACCACCCCCGGGATATCAAAGGCGCGCGGGTGTTCGGCGCGGCTCTCGGGAACGTATCGAAACACTATCAGAAGCACGACTATGGCCATCGGCACGTTGACCATGAAGGCGACCCGCCACGAGATAGCGTCGACCAGAAAGCCGCCCAAGACCTGTCCGAGCACGGCGGCGATGCCTGCGAACGCCGCCCAGGTACCGACCGCAGCGCCGCGCCTCTCTCCTTCGAATGCGGCACCAAGGATGGCCAACGAGCCGGGGATCAGGGCTGCGGCACCGAGGGCCTGAA
>DASUPX010000250.1:0-3438 GCA_036280905.1 Rubrobacter sp.
CGGAGCGGGCGGTGGTCGACGTGCTTTTCGACGCGCCAGGAGACGTCCACCTCGAGCACCGCACCCCCGAGCACACCTACGACCTGGGCGCGTTCTCCGTGGCGGGCGATGCGGCGGGGGACGCCGCCTCCTCCTTCGAGGAACTGCGCACCGATCCCGAACTGAGCGCCGAACGCCATCTGATCGAACGCGACTTCGAGCGAGAACCGGACAAGGTGCTCTCCATCGTCGCCTCGATGCCGCTCCTGTACGGCGAAGAGGTCCAGGCTTCCTCCTACGTTTGCCCCATGCACGCCGAGGTCACCTCCTCAGAGCCGGGTACGTGCCCGAAGTGCGGGATGCGGCTGGTGCCCGCGCAGACGGAGGCGCCGGCCGCGGTCTCCTACGTCTGTCCCATGCATCCGGAGGTTATGGACTCCGAGCCGTCGACGTGCCCCAAGTGCGGGATGCGGCTGGTGCCGTCGGACGCCTTGCCTACGGCTGGGTCGCATGAGGGCGATGCGCACGACCACCACGCCCACGAAGAAGACCACGCTCGCGGCGGACATGACCACGGTGGGCATGAACATGGCGCGCACGATCACGGTGGGCACGACGCCGGCGAACACGAACAGCACGGCGGGCAAGGGCACGGCGGACACGAGCACGGGGACCAAGGCGACGGCCTCGAGTGGGAGGACCTGATGCCCGAGATCAACCGCGCCTCCGACGCCCACAACATGCTCTGGAAGCTCGTGGACCCACAGAGCGGGGCCGAGAACCATCGGATATCCTGGAGGTTCACGGTAGGCGATCGGGTGAAGATAAGGCTGGTCAACGAAATGGACTCGGACCACCCGATGCACCACCCCTTCCACATCCACGGGGCAGGTCGCTTCCTCATCCTCTGTCGAGACGGCCAGATAGAGCCCAACCTCGTCTGGAAGGACACCGTGCTGTTGCGGGCGGGGGAGACGGCGGACATCCTGCTCTACGTCACGAACCCCGGTATGTGGATGGCGCACTGCCACATAGCCGAGCACACCGAGGGCGGGATGATGTTCAGCTTCGACGTCGCGCCATCCCCGGAAGGTTGAAGTCGTCAGCCCGGATGCCGAGCACACTAGCCCGGAAACGCTCGGACGGGCGGTCCGGTACTGAACCGGATCGATCGAGGGAGGAACCAAGCGGTCCGTCGAGGGAAGACAAGAAGAGATCCGTAGCCATCGTCACGTACCCGGGTGTGGCGCTGCTCGACCTGGTCGCGATCAAAAAGGTGCTCGACAGGCTGGCTAAGGCCTCCAAATACCGGACTGTCTCCGTCGGGGAGCGTACCGAGCCCATGGCCTCCGACACCCCGCTTGGCATCATCCCCGAAAAGAGGTTTGAGGAGGTGCCGGCCCCCTTCGCCCTAGTAGTCCCTGGCGGCGGCATGGATACCCTCAAGGCCATGGGCGAGGAGAGGCTGCTGGACTACCTGCGCTTCGCCTCCTACGGGGCCGAGGTGGTCCTCTCGGTCTCGACGGGGGCGTTCCTCTTGGCCGCGGCGGGCATTCTGGAGGGCAGGCAAGCGACCACCCACTGGGCCTACTACAAGGTCTTGGAGCAGTTCGGGATCACCTACGTCCGCAAGAGGTGGGTGGAGGACGGCAAGTTCATCTGCTCTGCCGGAGTCTCCGCCGGAATCGACATGGCGCTGGCGGCGCGGCTCACCGACGAGGGGATCGCCCGGCGCGTTCAGCGGTCGCTCGGCTACGACCCGCACCCGTCCTTCGGAGGCATAGACTACGATCACCTCGACGCCGTGTCCGCCGCCGCACGGGCCGGGTTGAGCCTGGCGGCGCCGCTGATAACGGCCGGCCCAAGCGACTCACGAGACAGAACAGATGAACCCGTGCTTACTTCACCTAGAACGGAGGTTGCATGACGGAAAACACTCCCGAGCTGGATGTACTTATCATCGGCGGCGGGCAGGCGGGCCTCGCCATGGGGTCCCACCTTAAGGAGACGCCATTCCGATTCAGGATCGCCGAGCGACACCCGCGGGTGGGCGACTCCTGGCGCAACAGGTACGCCTCGCTGGTGCTCTTCACGCCCCGCGCCTATAGCGCTCTCCCCGGCCTCGCCGTGCCGGGCGATCCCGAAGGCTACCCGACCAAGGACGAGATGGCCGACTACCTGGAGTCCTACGCCGAGCGCTTCGAGTTGCCCGTGGCGCTGGAGTCGGGCATTCGGCGTCTCGAGCGCCTCGACGGAGGCTTCCGCGCCACGACCGAGGCGGACGAGCCGATCTACTCCCGGGCGGTCGTGCTGGCCACGGGCGCCTTCCAACGCCCCGCTGTCCCCCCTTTCGCGAATGGGCTGTCTGAGGAAGTCGCGCAGCTGGCGCCCGAGGACTACAGCACCCCGGGACAGCTCGCAGCAGGCAGGGTGCTGGTCGTGGGAGACGGAGCCACGGGAAGGCAGATCGCGCTGGAGCTGACCACCAACCACGAGGTCCTCCTCGCAGCCGGGCGTCCCCGGCGGGTGAGCCCCGATCGGATACTGGGGAGGAGCGTGTTCTGGTGGATGGACAGGCTGGGGGTCCTCACGGCCTCCCGCGAAAGCAGGATCGGGCGCTTCCTGATGGAGGCCGATCCCTTCCCCGGCAAACGCCTGGAACTAGACAAGCTGCGCCAACGGGGCGTGGAGGTGGTGGGACGCGTGACCCAGGCCGGGGGGAAGCGGGTTTCCTTCGCCGACGGGAAGGCGGCGGAGGTGGACGCGGTGGTGTGGGCGACCGGTTACAGGGACGACACAGGCTGGGTGGCCATCCCCGAGGCCAAGGACGCCCGGGGCAACTTCATGCACTACCGCGGGGTTTCCTCCCTCCCGTACCTGTGCTTCGTCGGCCGAAGCTGGCAGTGGACGCGCGGATCGGCCCTCTTCGCTGGGGTCGGCGAAGACGCCGCGTACCTCACGGAGCACCTCGCCGATCTCTTTAAACGCAGGGCGGCGGCCTGATGCTCGTCAGTGACGTCACCGCGCTCTCAAAGCGCCCACGGGAAGGCGCCCGCAGGTGTGAGTCCATCGCAGGAGGCAAGAAGGGACGAGCCGTTACGACTCCCCGAAAGGAACCGCATGCCGAGAGAAAACGGTAAGGCCAAGACCATAGCGTTCGTCACCTACCCAGGGTTGACGATGCTGGATCTGGTGGGACCGATCACGGCCTTCTACGGCCTGACCATGAGCCTGGCGAGCACTGCCAGCCAGTACCGCACGGTCTCGGTGGCGGAGCGCGTCGGGCCCATCGACTCGGATACGCCCATGGCCATGATCCCCGACAAGGCGTTCGAGGAGGTGCCCGATCCCTTCGCCATCATCGTCCCGGGTGGGGGTATGGACGCCCTGAAGGCCATGGGCGAGGAGAGGCTGCTGGACTACCTGCGCTTCGCCTCCTACGGGGCCGAGGTGGTTGCC
>DASUPX010000251.1:0-5418 GCA_036280905.1 Rubrobacter sp.
GCCGGCATACGCACCGTGGCCGTCCTCTCCGGCGGTGCCTTCCACACGCAAGACCTCGAAGAGGCCGGAGCCGTTGCCGTCTACGAGGACTGCGCAGCGGTGCTGGAGTCGGATTTCCCCGAGTAGTAATTCCAGTAAGCACAGAAGAGGCGTCCGCCGCACGACCCCGGGTACGGCGCAGATCGTATCTGCCCTCAGGGGCTGCGGATTGGCACGCTAGCAGGTAGGTCATTCTCGCCCGGAGCATACCTGGCGGTTCGAAACGGTTACCAGAACGCTCGCTGGTGGCGCGTCCTCCATATTGGCCGTAGTGTCCCTGCCATACGTGGGGTAAGTTTGATGTGTGAAGTCCAGGTCGGGGAGTCGGGGATAGAGACCCCACGACGGACATCTCGACCGGGATAGGAGCGTCCAGGATCTGACCGTGACCCCAGATCTTGCGGGACGGCCTCGCTTTGCGCCTCTGCGGAGCGGATCGTTCCCCGTCCGGTGGCCCGAGGTCGCTTCACGGAGGTTCTGGACGAGGACCAGGAAGAGGAAGGAGCGAAGTGAACACACCATCCGTCGTTTCTCCCGAGGAGTGGAAAACTGCCCGCGAGGATTTGCTCGTCAAGGAGAAGGAGCACACCCGAGCCCGTGACGCGCTTGCGGCAGAGCGCCGCAGGATGCCGTGGATGGCGGTCGAGAAGGAGTACGGCTTCGAAGGCCCGAACGGGCCGGCTACGTTCGCCGACCTGTTCGAGGGCCGCCGTCAGCTGATCGTCTACCGTGCCTTCTACGGGCCGGAAGTCACCACACTGGCCAATCCGGAGCGCGGCGACGCCTATCCCGAGCGGGCGTGCGCGGGCTGTTCCTTTCTGGCTGACCAGGTCGCCTATCCAGCCCACCTCAACGCGCGGGACGTGACGCTGGTGTTCGCCTCGCGCGCACCGCAGACCGATATCCAGAAGTTGAAGGAGCGTCACGGTTGGGAGCACATCCCCTGGTACACGATCACCAGCGACTGGGACAGGGACTTCGATGTCGACGAGTGGCACGGCCACAACGCGTTCATCCGCGAGGGTGAGAAGATCTACCGCACCTATTTCATCGACGGCCGCGGCGATGAGGCAATGGGCACGACCTGGAGCTACCTCGACATGGCCCCGCTCGGCCGCCAGGAAGATTGGGAGAGCTCTCCCGAGGGCTACCCGCAAACGGCGCCCTACGGGTGGTGGGACTACAAAGACGCCTACGGCACATGAGCGCGTAGCCGCGCAGTCGATATAGGGCTGTTCGCATCCAGCCTCCGGTGCGAAAGGCGCGGGAGGTGATCTGATACAGGGGAACCCGGAAGGAGCTCGTTTCCCTCCCGGACGATGACGCGGGCCGCTCTTCCCTTTGCCTGGCGGCGGGTGGCGTGGGATACTGCCACCTCCCGCCTCGCTTCCAGGGGCGACACGAAAGTGGAGCGGAAAGAACGAAAGGGGAGAGGAGCGCATGAGCGAAGCGTCTGGTCGTCAGGAGATGGAGCGCAGGCTGGTCGAGAGGAGCCTCGAGGACGGCGACTTCCGCCGAAGCCTACTCGCCGACCCTAGGACGACCACGGAGCGCGAACTGGGTGTCCGGCTGCCAGAAGAGGTGAGGGTAGTGGCCGTCGAAGAGACCGCCGACACCATCTACCTCGTGCTTCCAGGCGTCTCGGCCACGAACGAGGAAATCTCCGACCAGGAACTTGAAACCGTCGCCGGGGCCGGCGACACGTTCATGTGCACCTACACCTGTCCGCCTCCCGAAGGTGCCACCTGTGCCACCTGCGGCGGCTGTACCGGGTAACCCTCCAGCGCCTCGCCAGGGGCCTCCCGGATCATGAAGCACGCTCCGTCGGACGTCGAGGGTGCGGGCTGACCAGGTTCGCAGGGCGGCCACGTGCGGGCGCGCAGGGATGTGGCCCGGGACCCGAGGGTATGGCATGGTGGCATTGCTATGGCCAGCGGAGAAATCAGCGATCGGCGAGAGGTAAGATTCGAAGAGATGTTCCCCTGGGAGATTTCGGCCGCCATGGCCGAAGCTCCGCTATGCTACCTCCCGCTGGGGACGCTGGAGTGGCACGGAGAACACGCCGCCGTCGGACTGGACGCCCTCAAGGCGCACGCCATCTGTGTAGGGGCGGCCCGGCGCTCGGGTGGGCTCGTCTTGCCGCCGATCTACTGGTCCGCCGACTGGCGCGAGGACCTGCCAGACGGGGAGTACCTTACCGGCGGCATCGAGCGCGGCGAGCGCTACCATGTACCAGGCAACATGTTCTGGGTGCGTCCCGATACCTTCCACCGACTTCTGCTCGATGCCTACGAGGCGATGCATCGCCGCGGGTTCCGGGCGATCGTCGTGCTAAGCGGCCACTGGTCCATCGAGCACAACATCGCGGCGATCAGACGCACCGGGGAGGAGTTCCGGCGGTCGCACCCGGCGACGGGTTGGCTCCTCCTGACGGACCAGGAGGTGGTTCCAGATCTGCACTATCCGGTAGAGCACGCGGCCGGAGGAGAAACGTCGCTGCTTATGGCGATACGGCCCGACCTCGTCGCCCTCGACAAGATGTTCGAGACGGACCGCTCGTTACGCCACTACTACGCCGGCGAGGAGAAGCATCTGCAGCGGCGCAGGGAGACCCCACACAAATACATCGGCGTCAACCCGGCGGTGGCCGACGCCTCCAACGACCCGGAAGGGGCCACGGTCGAGCGTGGCCGGATGCTGCTGGAGGCAATCGTCGAGCGCGTGGCGGTGCGGGCACGCACGCTGCTGGAAACCACTAGGGGGGCGAAGGATTCTCCCCCTAATTGACCGCTGTTTTGCCACCTCCTATCCCAGGATCCCGGCCCCCACAGCGGCCAGGCCGAAAGTAAGGATCGCGGCCCCCGAGACGATGTTTACCGCCCTCATGCCGCGCGGTCCAACCCTGTCCCTGATGAGGCTCGCCCCCGTGCTCAAGAGCAACCACCACGAGGCCGAACCGAGGAACACGCCGACGATCAACGGCACCACGGTCAGGGCCCCCGTCCTGACGCTCACGGCGGCGAAGATCGCGGCGAAGGACAGGATGGTCGTGGGGTTGGTTAGCGTCAGGAAGAACGTGGAGGCGTAGGCGCCGATCAATCCTCCCCCGCTCCCCCCTCCCGCGGCTTCCTCTGAGGGCCGCGCCACGAGCGTCCTGAGACCCAGGTAGCAGAGGAACAAGCCACCTACCAGCCGCAGCCACACCCGCTGGTCCACCAGGAACGTCGAGACGATCGTGAGCCCGAAGCCTGCCACGGCACCGTAAACGGCGTCGGCGGTCGCCGCGCCCAGGCCAACCACGAAGCCAGCCGTGCGCCCCTCGGCGAGCGAGCGGCGGATGCACAGGACCCCGATGGGACCGACCGGCGCCGCGACCGCGAACCCGAGGACCACTCCCCGCAAAAGGAGACCAGGATCCATCGCGTGTTATCCCCCCGGGGGAGGGGGAAGAGGCAGCACGGGTGTCTCCTTCCGGGTGGAAAGGACCACCGTCGTGCGCGTCGAGGTCACCCCGTGCAGACCCTTGATCTCCTCGCTCACTATCGCCTCGAGATCCCGCACCGCGGCGCAACGCACCTTCAAGAGGAAGTCGCCCTCGCCGGCGACGTGGTGGCACTCCTGTACCTCGGGTGCACCATCCACCCACCCCAGAAACCCGGCCCTGTGCTCCGGCCTCTCAAGCGTGACGGCCACGAAAGCCGTCACACCCAGCCCGACGGCCTCGGGGTCGACCACCGCCGAATAGCCACGTATCACCCCGCGCTCCTCGAGCCTCCTCACCCGGTCAGCCGCAGCCGGGGCAGAGAGACCAAGGAGCCGCGCCAGCTCCGACCACGTGCTCCTGCCCTCACGCATAAGAAGCCGTAAAGCTTGTATATCCTGTATATCCATCTCATAATCCTAGTTTTAGTAAGCAAAAAAGTCAAAAAACTTTCGAAAATAAAAAATCAACCAGGCAACCTACGAAAAGCTCGATCCCAAGGAGGCAGAGTGGTCAGCTATCAGCTTGAGAAGAGAAGCTGACAGCGGAAAGCTGATAGCTGAAGGCTAGGCCCTACCAAACGCGATCCTGGCATCTTCGTATACCACGGGCAGTGGCAGCCCCGTCTCCGAGGCGAGCCTGGCGGCGTCGGCGTATTCGGGAGAGACGATGAAGTCCTCGCCGTCGAGGCTTCCAACCTTGACCCGGCATCTCCCGTAGGGAAGCTCCACCTGCACCAGGCGTCGCCCGGCGGTGGTGCGCCCGACCGGGTGATGACGGAGGCCAAGGGCACCCGTCTCCCGCATCAGGAGCCTGGCCATACGCTCGATGTCCCCCGAGAGTACGAGGGCACAGGCCTTGTAGGCGCCACGGCCGCGCTTCATGAATATCGGCTCTAGCCAGGCGTCGAGGGCCCCGGCGGCGAGGACTCGGTCCATGGCGGCCCCGAGGAGCTCTCCCGTGGCGTCGTCGACGTTTGCCTCGAGTAGCTCGACGCCGCCCGCTGGGCCCTCTATCTCCCCGACAGCGGCCCGCAGCAGGTTAGGCGCTCCGCGCAACCGCGCGGTTCCCGTCCCGTAGCCCGTGCCGGTCAGGGTCATGGGCGGAGCGGCGTCCGTGAACTCGCCGCCGGTAAAGGACGTCATCAGCGCCGCCCCTGTCGGCGTGGTCGTCTCTCGGGACTCTTCGGTCCAACGGAGGCGCGAGCCCTTGAGGATCTCCAGCGTGGCCGGTCCAGGCACGGGGAGTGGCCCGTGGGCGGAGTCGACCACGCCCGTGCCCATGGGAAGGGGGGCGCAGCTCACGGAGGCCGCGTCGAGCAGCTCCAGCGCCACGCAGCTTCCGACAACGTCGACGACCGAATCCACGGCACCGACCTCGTGAAAGGTGACCTCCTGGGGGTCCTTGTCGTGGACGGTGCCCTCCGCCACGGCCAGGCGGCTGAAAGCGTCGAGGGCGCGGGATGAGGCCCGCTCCGGGAGGTCCGCGGCCTCGATCATGGCGCGGATGTCCGCGAAGGTCCTGTGGGCGTGTTCCTGCGGGTAGGCTACCCTGGCCCGGAGCGCGGCCACGCCGTTCACCAGGGTGCGCTCGGTGGAGAGGTCGAAAGCCACGTCGAGGCCGGTCAGGGACCTCGTTACCTCGGGTAAAGGTGCCCCCGCGTCGACGAGGGCGGCCAGTGTCATGTCGCCCGCCGCACCGCCGACGGGCTGGAAATGGACGTGGGTCAGGGCCGGCCTCCTGGCTCCGGGATCCCCGGACCCTGCCGGTGGTGTCCCTCTATTCCCCTTCGCCCCGGCCGTTGGAGATCCTACGCACCGCCATCAGGGTAACGGCCAGGCTCACGGCCAGCAGGATCAGGGGCCTCGGATCGCTCTTCACGGCGTCCGTGAGCGGCG
>DASUPX010000252.1:0-2933 GCA_036280905.1 Rubrobacter sp.
GTAGACATCGACGCCGAGGCCGGCAACCTCTCGGTCATCGACGGTGGCCCCTACCTGAACGAGATGGGCATAGAGTCGCTCGGCGAGGGCGATGCCCACGTGCGGCGCACCACCAACGGTTTCCTCGTAATTCCCAAGGGCGTCGCTTCCAAGGAGTACGCCGCCATCAAGACCAGGCAGCCCGACGGTGTGATCTCGCTCGTCGGCAAGGTGGAGGGCGTGAGCATCCCGCTAGGCGGCCGGTTCCTCAAGCCGGCTACCCCCCTGATCTCCGAGGGCGACGAGGTCTCTTTCGGGCAGAAGATCGGGGAGCCGGTAGACGACGGGTTCTCCATCGGTGTCTGGTCCGGTATGGACGGCAACGTTACTGCCATCGAGGACGAGGTCGTCCAGATCTCCGGTGGCGCCATGCCCCTCGATGAGGCCGAGGCCGAGACGGAGGCGGAAGCCACCAGGTAGGTTTCAGGCTACAGGCATCAGGCTTCTTCAGGAGGCCGGGGCTCGAGCCCCGGCCTTTTACTTGCTCCGGCTCCTTACGGAACCGCGGTCGCCTGGCCCTGGAACGTTTCAGGCATCAGAAAACTCCCTCTACTCGTAGTCTCTGAGGCCGGTGAGCGCGACGCGACGCACTCCGGCCAGGCTGGAGAGCTCGGCGAGGGCGGCGTGAACATCTGTGGAGGGACGGGTCCTGATCTGCAGGTTGTAGCGGGACCGTTCCTGGTCTATCTCGGCGTCCGTGCTACGCACGGTGATGTCGTGACGTTCGAGCACCCGCAACGCTTCTGTGGGGCCCTCCGCCGTCGTGCCCAGTTCCAGTTCCAGGTCGGCGGAGTCGAGACGCATGGGGTTGATGACGGAGGACCGGAAGCGGCGCAGGGCGTTCAGCGTGGCAACGGCGAGGACCGTAGCGGTGGCCGCGCCGAACAGGTAGCCTGCCCCGATGGCCATGCCGATGGCGCTCACGGCCCAGAGGCTCGCCGCGGTGGTGAGCCCCCTCACGTCCTGGCCCTGCCTGATGATCGCCCCGGCCCCGAGGAAGCCGACGCCGGCCACGATCTGGGCGGCGATCCTGGTCGGGTCGAACTGCAAACCCCCGCCGCTTAGTGCCGCCTGCGTGAACGGCTGGAATCCGTAGGCCGAGACGAGGGTGAAAAGCGCCGCCCCGAGGCCGAGCAGGATGTGCGTCCTGAACCCCGCCGGCTGGTCGCGGACCTCCCGCTCGAAACCGATGGCGCCGCACAGCAACACTGCCAGCCCGAGCCGCAGCGCGACCTCCCAGTAAGGTATCGTCAGCCCGGACATGATGTGAAAGCTACAGGTTTCAGGTCACAGGTTTCAGGAAGGCCCGTGTACACGGCACCCGGTCGTGCAGTCCCACCCTCGAAAGGTCTCTGCATCCAGATTCGCGCTGCGCCGTAGGGATGCGGTCGGAAGACCTGACACCCGTAGCCTGATGCCTGTAGCCTATTCATCCTCTTTGCGTGTGAGAACGCTCTGGACCTGTCCGTACAGCCGCGTTCGCAGATCCTCGAAAGTGATACCCTGGAGCGAGGGCAGTTCGAAGTCCCTCAGCATCCTGGTCAGGACGCCGCCCCCACCCAGCTCTACCCACTCTTCCACCCTCATCCTGGCCAGCGTCTCGACGACATTGACCCAGCGGACGGGGGCCACCATCTGTCCTTTGAGGGCTTCCTTTACCTCGGCTGCGCCCGTGTGCACGGCACCGTTCATGGCGCTGATCACGGGGACCCGCGGCGCGCGGAACTCGATGGTGTCGAGGACGTCGCGCATCTTCTCGCCGGCCGCCGCCACGTACGGGGAGTGGGCGGCGAAGGAGACGTTTAGCGGTACCTTGCGACCCTTTATCCTGGAGACGGCCTCCCCGAGGTCATCGCGCAGCCCCGAGACCACGGTCTGCCTCGGGGAGTTGTAGTTGGCTATAACGGGACCTTCATCGCCAAGCGCCGCCTCGATCTCGGATGGGTCCGTTCTCAAGATGGCGACCATCGCGCCGGGGTTTTCTTCGGCGGCCTCGGCGAGGAACCGGTCGCGCTCGGCCACGAGCCAGAGGCCCGTCTCGAAGTCGAAGCAGCCGGCCGCGTAGGCCGCGCCGTACTCCCCAAGAGAGTGTCCCGCCACCACATCGGGGCGCACCTCCATGACGCGGCTCTCGTCTGCGTCGTGTGCCGCACGGGCGAAGATCTTGACCTGATCCGGGACGCGCTCTCCGACGACGCGCTTGATGCCCGGCACCGTTTCGGGCGGGGGCTCGACCACCCCGCCGCCCTGCCCGGGAAATACGAAGGCTCTCATGTGTTTCCGCCTGACCTCGATGTGTTGGGAGATACGACCCTACCCCGAAGGTGTAGATAGAGCTTTTTACCACAAGTACGCCGTATCGACGGCACGGGTGAGGACCGGCCGCACCGGGAAGCCTCGCTTCAAGGTGCCACGACGCGCAGCGTTCCGGGCAGCACCCGCGCCCGGAAGTGGCGGGTGTCGGCGAGCATCTCCCCGTCGACGTGGGCGGGCACCTCCTCGCCTAGTACTATCTCGACCTCACTCGCCCTTGCGGTGTGCACCTTGCGGCGCTCGGCGAGCGTGCCCCTTAGCGCCGCCGGGATTAGTCGGAGGACCTCGGCCCGGTTGACCTCCTCGGACCAGATGACGTCGAACAGGCCGTCGTCGAGCACGGCGTCGGGGGTCAACCGGAAAAGCGAACCGTACGTGGTGCCCAGGGCCACCGCTACGAGTATGGTCCTGGCCTCGATGACCCGGCCGTCTAGCGTAAGCCTGGCCTCGTGGCAGCGAAAATCCTTGAGCAACCTACCGACCGACCACAGATACCGTCCCGTACCCCCCAGGTAAGCCGGCGCCAGGGCGACGCCAGCGGCGACCTCGGCGTCGAAGCCTATGCCGAGCCCGTTGTTGAA
>DASUPX010000253.1:0-2764 GCA_036280905.1 Rubrobacter sp.
TAGCCCCGCGGCGGCGCCCCGGTCCGTCGCGAAAGGCGAAACAAAACCGGGAGCTACGCTCGTAGAATCTCACGGACGGCGCACTCGCGGACGCGGGTTCGAATCCCGCCGCCTCCACTCGAGCGGGCCGGCTTGCCGGCCCGCGCACGCTCCGGCATTCGGCCTCCGCTTGTCAGCACGCTCCCTGCGGTCGCTTGTCGGCACGCTTCGCCCGGCTTCGCCTGGAGCTCGCTTTCAGCCAGGAACGGCTGTGGCTTCGCCCTTCCGCTCCCGAGTACTAACGCGGAGGGAGGCCCCGTTTGCCGAGCTAGCCGTTACGGAAAGAGACGACTGGCCGAAAGCGAGGCGAAGCCGAAGCGTTGCCGACAAGCGAGGGCGCTAGCCCGAGCGTGCTGACAAGCCGCGAAGCGGCGTGCGGAACGGATATAATCCGTTCCAGTGAGTGATCCACGTCCAATTGGGGTTTTCGATTCCGGTGTGGGCGGGCTGACGGTGCTGGCCGAGATCCGGGACCGGATGCCCTACGAGCACACCGTTTATTTCGGGGATACGGCGAGGGTACCCTACGGGGTCAGGGACCTGGCCGAGGTTCGGTGGTTCACGTTCGAGATCATCAATTATCTGATCGGGATGGACGTGAAGCTGGTCGTGATAGCCTGCAATACGGCGACGGCGGCGGCGCTGAGGGCGACGCAGCGGTCCTTCGAGGTCCCTATCATCGGGGTCATCGAGCCCGGGGCACGGGCCGCCGTGGAAGAGACGCGGAACAGGCGCGTGGGCGTGCTGGCGACGCCGCTTACGGCGTCGAGTGGGGCTTACAGGCGGGCGGTTCATTCATTGGATGCGGGGATCGAGGTTCACGAGCAGGCCTGTCCCGAGTTCGTCCCCATGATCGAGCGCGGCGAGGTGGACGGGCCTGAGCTTGAAGGTGTCGCGCGTGGCTACCTGGAGCCGCTGATGGATCGCAGGGTCGGCGCGGTCGTGCTCGGGTGTACCCATTATCCCCTGATCTCGGCGCCCATCAACCGCATCCTCGGCCCTGAGGTGCGCCTGATCTCTTCCGCCGGCCAGACGGCTCTGGAGGTGGGCCGCGTGCTCTCCCGCAGGGACATACTCAGGCGTCCGCGTCACATCGAGGATGAGGGCAAGGCGACGTTCGTTTGCAGCGCCGACCCGGAAGAGTTCGCGGCTCTTGGAGGACGCTTCCTCGACGAGGAGATAAAAGCCGTCGCCCCGGCCACCGTAATCTAGCAGGGACACCCATTACGACCGGCGCTCCCGGGCGTCCGCGTTTGTTATACTCACTGGCGGCCTTCTCGCGGGGCGTGGCGCAGCCTGGTAGCGCACCTGCTTTGGGAGCAGGGGGTCGGAGGTTCAAATCCTCTCGCCCCGACAGCGGAGCCAGCGCACAGCCGATACGCGGGTGTAGCTCAACGGTAGAGCCCCAGCCTTCCAAGCTGGTTATGGGGGTTCGATTCCCCTCACCCGCTCTCCACGGCATAACCCCCGAATAACTCTCTCTACAAGTCAGATGGGCAAACCTGCTCCGTGAGCAGGCGCCTGACGAAGGCGTCCCGGCCTGGGCCGCGCATCCCGGGTTCCAGTAGCTCCCTGCCGTGGTGGTAGCAGAAGACGTAGGCCTCCGCGAAGGGCCGTCGCAGAGATTGCAGCGACCGCCGCGCCTCAGCCTCTTCCATGAGCGCCCACCTCGTGAGGTACCGGATCGCCTCTTCCTCGGGCCTGCCTTCGTCGAGCATGAGTGCAGCATTGCACTGTGCGCCCCACAGCAGGTCCCTGGCAGTCTGGATCTCGCCGGGATCGCCGGCGGGCTCTATGCCAGCCTCGGGGAAAGCGTTCTCCTCGAGCCACTCTAGTTGCCCGTTCCCTGGGAACGAGATCTCTCGGGCCCATAGCGCTAGGCCCTCGCTCACGACGAACCGGGGAGTCGGCAGGAAGGACACAAGCTCTTCGACATAACCTTTACGGGCGACGAGGTGTTTCTCCTTCATGACGATCTCGGCCAGATGGCCGGGGTAGCTTTCGTGGCAGGCCACGTAGAGGAGGTCGGCCACGTTGAAGGGCCTGTGGGTGTTGACGAGCACCCGCGAGCGGAGCCCGCCCTGGTATTCGGCCAGCGCCAGAAACGGCTCGTCGCCCAGGTTCCCGAAAACTACTTCCTCACCTTCGGGCAGTCCGACAAGACCGTCGGTGCGCCGCCTCGCCTCCAGGATCGCCCTCTCGAAGAGTGCTGGCAGGAGATGGGTCCTGGACGGTCGCAGCTCGTGCCGCTGCTTCCATGCCGCGAGGCGCTCCCGGATCTCGCCCTGTCCCGGCAACACGCGGTTCATGAGGTCCGCGGCCTCCCCGAATCGTTCTTCGGCGACCCAGTCAACGTTCAGGTCGAAATAGCCGGCGGCCTGCTCGCCCAAAGAGAAACGTTCACCGGAGAGGCGTCGGGCTGCCATGCCAAGGGCGCGCAGATGCTTGGCCAGATACCGCGTTCGTTGGGCCCCGAAACCCTGGTGTGGGAGCGTCTCCTCCGCCGCGTGGGTCGCCTCGAGCAAGACCCCGCCAGGCTCGGGATCCTCCGCATCGACCAGAGCTTTCCACTCCGGCGGTCCGAAGTAGTCGAGCATCCAGCCGTCGCCGGTTCGCGCTTCTACGGCTTTGCCGATCCTGAGCGTCAGCAAGACATATTCGCGCGCCCAGGTTTCGTTCCCTGTTTCGCCCAGGCGCACCTGGTGCCGAAGTGGTTGGAAAGGTT
>DASUPX010000254.1:0-2701 GCA_036280905.1 Rubrobacter sp.
GACGCGACCCGTCCCCTGAGGTTCTGTATCTCCACCCGGTGGACGGCGTCCGAGAGGCGGTTGAGCCCCCTGATGGCCATCCCGAACAGCCGCTCGGGCCCGGCGACCTTGCCGAGGCGGGAGATGCCGAGGGCGGCCGGAGACCAGACGGAACGGGAGAGGATCAGGCCCACGCCCACGGCGTAAGCCGCCAGCGCCATCACGTACTCGGGGAGGATCTCGGGGTGGTAGGAGGCGTCAAGGGGCGTCGATGCTCCCAGAGAGACCTCTCCCGCCGCCTCCGCCAGCCTCTCGAAAGGACCGGCGACGAAACCCCCGACCAGCCCGATCACCGCGAGCACCACGACCGGTGCCACGAGAGAGCGGGGTACACGGTGTGCTTCGGCCCCGGGATCTCCCAGGAAGACGCCCAGGAAGCGCCAGGTGTAGGCCAGCGTCATCCCGGCGGAGATCGCGGCCAGGACGGCGAAGAGGACCCCTCGTTCGAGCGTGGCCGCGAAGAAGAACTCGTCGGCGAAGAAGCCGACCGTGAGCGGCAACGAGACGAGGCTCGCGGCGGCGAGCGCGCGCGCCGCCGCGAGCAACGGCATGGGGTGCCGCAGCCCACCAAGCCGGCTCAGGCGGTTCTCGCCCGTCGCCTCCGTGACGGCGCCTGCGGCCATGAACAGAGCGCTCTTGGCGAGGGCGTGGCAGATCACGTAGAAGGCCGCACCGCCGGCACCGTAAGGCCCCCCCAGACCGTACATCACGACCACGAACCCGTACTGGGCGATCGTGGAGTAGGCAAGCAACTGTTTGAGCACATCCCGCGTCAGCGCCAGGATGCCCCCGACCGCCATCGAGGCTATGCCGAAGACGAGGAGCGCCCCGAGGAGGAAATCGCTCTTCTGCAAGATGGGGTAGACGCGCCCGATCAGGAGGACGCCGGCGGCGACCATCGCCGCGGAGTGGAGGTAGGCGGAGACCGGTGTCGGGGCGGCCATCGCCCGCGGCAGCCAGAAGTGGAAGGGGACCTGCGCGCTCTTGGCGAGGCCGGCGACCGCGATGAGGGCGCCCGTGGTGGTGAGGAGGGGGCCTGACTCGACCCTCTGCGCAAGCTCGGGGATGGAGTAGGTGCCGTAGGCTGCGCGCAGGAAGACCGCCCCGACGAGGAGCAGCACGGCAGTTACGCCGGTGACGAGCAGGGCCATGAGGGCCGAGGCCCGGGAGTCCTTGCTGTGCCGGTCGAAGCCGATCAGGTAGTAAGAAGCGACGGCCGTCAGGTCCCAGAAGACGAAAAGGAGGATCAGGTCCTGCGCCACGGCGAGCCCCACCATGGACCCCATGAAGAGCGAGACGAAGAAGTAGAAGCCGTTCCCGTCCGACAGCGGCCTCGACTGGTGCTCCAGGTGCAACGGCAGGTAGCGCGACGAATACAACAGCACGAGGACCCCGATCCCCGTCGCTAGCAGCGCGTAGAGTGCGGCGAGACCGTCGAGCGAGACGGCAAAGCGGACGCCCAGCCCAGGCACCCAGGCGACGTCCACGGAGCCCCCGCCAGACATCCAGCCCCAGAGCGTGGCGCCGAAGGCTAGCGCGGCCAGGGCTGCCGCGACCGGCGCGGCGTACGTGGGCCGCAGGTATCCGGCGAGCGCCGCGCCGGGGCCGGCGGCGAGGCCGACAAGCAAGGGCAGCACCACGTGCAACGCCGTCAGCATGCGACTAGTAGACTGCCCTCCTCATCTCACCCGATACTTTCTCCGCCGCGAACACAAGCCTAGCCCAGCATCCGTCTCCGGGCCACCAGACCAGGGCGTCTTCCGGGCGAGGCGTGCCCGCAGGTTGTTCGCCTAACCTTCCGTCTCGAGCCGAACGCGGAAGCACAAAGACACCGGTGACAGGACGTCCGCCACGTCTGGCTCCCAGCCCGGTTGGCCGTCGCAGCCAACCCCTTGGGCCACCCGTGGGTGCCAGGATATCTTCGCGCGGTTCATCTCAGAGCATGTATCCCCCGTTTGCATCAGGGCTACGCATGACGCCTCGGGGCGCCCTCACCAGCTCACAAGGCAGATTGAAAGACCGAGACCCTATCCTTGCCCGTCTTCTTCGACCGGTACATCTCCGCGTCGGCCATCGCGATGAGGCGTTCGAGGCTCCAGATCTCCTCCGAGAGGGAGACCACCCCCAGAGACACCGTGACCGGGTGTTCCAGCGGGTTTCCGGTGACCTGCACTCCCTCCCCGCGCACGGCCTCACGGATACGCTCGGCCACCTCAAGCGCCCCCTCCGAGTCGCCGTTCACCAGCAGCACGAACTCTTCGCCGCCGTAGCGCCCGATCAGGTCATCAGCCCTTGCCGACTCGCGGATGACCCTGGCCACGCTGCGCAGGACCTCGTCGCCCGCCTCGTGGCCGTAGGCGTCGTTGTAGGCCTTGAAGTCGTCCACATCGAGCAGGACGCATGAGAGGGGCGTGCCGTTCTTCATGGCCTGCTCGACCCTGCGCCTAGCGGCCCGCTCGAAGAACGAGCGGCTGCCTACCCCGGTCAGGGAGTCCACGTTGGCGGAACGCCTGAGGGGTCGTATCTCCTCCCGCTCCACCCTGTACAGGTAGTGCAGAACGGCCGCCGCGGCAGCCACGGCGACAAACTCAGCGAACTCACCGGCCGCATCGGTCAACGTGCTCGGCCTCGTCAGCGCCGCGGCCACCCCGACGATCTCGGC
>DASUPX010000255.1:0-7828 GCA_036280905.1 Rubrobacter sp.
GCCCGTGTCGTATTGCTCGACGAGAGCGACAGGGTGCTGCTGGCTAGGTTCGAGTACGACGGGAGAACCTGGTGGGTAGCCCCGGGAGGGGGACTCGAGCGCGCGGAGACGCACGAGGAAGCAGCGCGGCGTGAGATCAGGGAGGAGACGGGCCTACACCTCGAGAAGCTCGGACCGTGGATCTGGACCCGAGAGCACGCCTTCCGCTTCGAGGGACGCCCCAACAGGCAGAAGGAGCGATATTTCCTCGCCACGGTTCCCGCCTTCCAGCCAGACCCCAAACTGCCCAGCCTCGAAGAAGCCGCCGTACTGCGCGAACTCCGATGGTGGACCGTGGTGGAGTTGGAAGAGACGACAGCGGTAATGGCACCGGCGGAACTGCCCGCGCTAGCGAAGAACCTCGTCGAAAACGGTCCTCCACCAGGACCGATCGAGGTCGGGGGTTAAGGCGGTTCGCGAACCGTACCTGCATTGGATCGCGAACCACACCTACATTATTCGACCGTTACGCTCTTGGCGAGGTTGCGGGGTTTGTCAACGTCCAGGCCCCGGTCGGTGGCCACACGATGGGCGAGGAGTTGGAGCGGGACGCTGGCCACCAGGGGGGATACGAGCTCAGGCACCTCGGGCACGGGCAGGAGCACCCCTGCAATGCGCTGGGCGGCCCTGTCGCCCTCACGGGCGACCGCGATCACGTTCGCGCCCCTGGCGACGGTCTCCTCGACGTTGGAGATGGTCTTCTCCCGAACAACACCGTCCCCGAGGATAGCCACGACGGGGCAGTATTCGTCGACCAGGGCTATGGGACCGTGCTTCATCTCGCCGGAAGGGTAACCCTCGGAGGGAAGGTAGGAGATCTCCTTGAGCTTCAGAGCCCCTTCGAGCGCCACCGGGTAGGAGATGCCGCGCCCCAGGAACAGCGAGCACCGCGCAGCTTCGAACACGGCGGCGGCCTCCCCCACTCGCTCACCCAGCCCCTGAATAGTCTCCTCCACCTTCTCGGGTGCCAGCCTGAGGCCACGGCCCGCCTCCCGAAGCGCTTCTTCCGGCATGACGCCGCGAGCTCGGGCGAGTTGTAGCGCCAGCAAGTCGAGTACGGCGACCTGGCAGGCGAAGGCCTTGGTGCTCGCCACGCAGATCTCAGGCCCCGCCTTGGTTAGCAGTACGGCGTCGGCCTCGCGCGTGATGAGCGACCCCCTGGTGTTGGTGACCGCGAGCACCTTCGCCCCGAACCTTCTGGCCTCCTGGATGGCGGCGAGGGTATCCGTGGTTTCCCCGCTCTGGCTTATGGCGACGACGAGCGTGCTCTCGTTCCCGATGGGGTCCGCGTAGCGATACTCGCTGGCGATCTCGACCTCGACGGGTATCCTGGCGAGCTTCTCTATGGCGTGCTTGCCGAGCAACCCGGCATGATAGGCGGTGCCGCAGGCGACCACGACAACCCGGTCCGTATTCGTGAAGTCGAGATCTATCTCGGAGAGATCCACGGCCCCGTCGACGTCGATACGTCCGAGGAGGGTCGCACCGAGGGCGGCGGGCTGCTCGTGGATCTCCTTGAGCATGTAGTCCCTGTAGCCGCCCAGCTCCACGGCTTCTGCTTCCCAGTCAACCTCGAAGCTCTCGCGCTCCACGTGCTCGCCCTCTGGTGTGAAGACCTCCACGGAGGAATCGGTGACCTCGACGATCTCACCGTTCTCCACGTGGAGGAACTGGCTGGTCTCCCCGAGCAGCGCCTGAACCGCGCTGGCGAGAAAGTTCTCCCCTTCCCCGAACCCGACGACGAGCGGGCTCTGGTGCCTGGCGGCGACGACCTTGCCTGGCTCCCCCGCGCTCAGGGCCGCGACCGCGAAGGTGCCTTCGAGCTGCCGAAGCACCCCCGCCAGAGCCTCCCTCAAGGACTCCCCGCCATCGACCCGCTCGGCGATGAGGTGGGCCATCACCTCGGTGTCCGTCTCGGACCGGAATCGGAAGCCGCGCCCCTGCAACTCCTCCTTGAGTTCCGCGAAGTTCTCGATGATGCCGTTGTGCACGACGGCGACGGTCCCATTCCCCCCGAGCTGGGGATGGGCGTTCTCTTCGGTGGGACTGCCGTGGGTGGCCCAGCGGGTGTGCCCAACCCCGGTACGCAGTGGCGAGAGTTCCCCGTTGCGTCGGGCGATGGTGCGGGCGAGGTTCTCCAGCCGCCCGACCTCTCTTATCCTCTCGATCCGACCCTCCGACTGGAGGGCCAGCCCCGCCGAATCGTACCCGCGATACTCGAGGTACCCGAGGCTCTCCATCAGCACCTCTACACAGCGGTCCCTACCGGCGTAACCCACGATGCCGCACATTGTCCTACCTCCCTGTTTATCCACAGATGGAACCCGGGAGGGTAGAGAGGGTTGACAGGGCGACAGAAAGCCCTGCCCGGGCCCGAACGGTGCTTTGTCCCCGGCGTCACCACCGGGATTTGTCACCGCCCTGACGACCGCCCGAAGCCGAGACGCACCCGCCGAATGGTTCGATGAACGTCTTCCTCGTCGACTCCCTCGTTAGAGAGTCCTGGCGCTCTTGTTGTTCCCTACCCCGCAAGCAGCTTGGATCCCATGAAGCTTGCTGGCCGTCTTACGCAAAGGTTCGTTTTTCTCTGGCTCGCCTCCCTCTCCTCTCCGGAACGACCCGCTTACTCTATCGTCTGCGGGACGAAAAAGAAACCCTGATCCTCTACAGTATGTTCAGGCTTATGATGCCCGTCAGGGCGAGCAGGGCGATCACGATTGGCTGGTGGATCAGGTATATAAACAGCGAGTTTCTTCCCAGCGGCAGGAGCGGCCTGCCTAGAAGCGGGGCTCTATCCGGCAGGCCCGCCGGCCTGTGGCCGTCGGCGTAGACCACGTTCCCGAAGTACAGCCCGATCAGGACTACGCCAAACCAGGGCAAGAGCGGCCTGTAGTCCGGCATAATCAGGCCCTCCGGTACCACGCCGAAGGGCAACAGCCAGTACGTTTCTGAGATGTAATCCTGCGCCAGCATGTACTGGCCAGCGACGAAGACGATGAGGCCCAGCACGAGGTTGGTGACCCGAAGCTTCAGGAAGGGGTAGGCGAGGATGACGGAGACCCCGATCAGGTGCAGTATCCCGAACGCGACGACCCCCATCTGGAGCGCCAGGAAGATCCCGGTCAGGATCATGCCGTAGGCGAGGATCCTCAGGCCCCTTGCCAGATACTTCCCGAAGAGCCTCCACCCCGAAAGGCTCGTTCTCGACCGGCTGATGGCGAGCGAGACGCCGACGAGGAACAGAAAGAGGCCGGCCGTAACGTCGGCGAAGACCGCCCAGCTTCCCGAGGTGGCGTCGATGTCGTACCCCCCGAGGACGTCCAGGTCGTAGGTGGTGTGGTAGACGACCATCATGATTATGGCGACGCCCCGCGCGGCATCTACCTCCCAGAACCTGGCCACCTTCTGCGCCGCGCCTCTCTTCGTGCCCCGCTCCTCTGCAGTTCGCGCCATCAACATTGGGCTTTCAGCAAGATCAACGGGCTGAAAGCCAACGGCTGATGGTTGGCAAAGAGGTTCGATCCCTTTGCTCACCGCTACATGATCGGGATCATACCCCACCCTCGCCACCGCCGATGCCGGCACATGGGTTAGGATTGGGTGATGGAAGCGGACTTCACCATCAGGCCGGGACGTAAGGAAGACGCGCCAGAGGCGGCCCGCCTCTGGATGCAGAGCGCCGACGAGCATACCGCCCACGATCAAGTCTACGAGACCTCGCCAGACGCAGAGAGAACGATGCGCCGCTTTCTGGCCGACGTGGCGAACAGCGGCTACTCGTTTCTCTTCGTGGCCGTCACCGAAGATCGTACGGTCGGCTTCATCTCGGGCGAGCTGCGCCAGGGCTCCCCCACCTTCCTACCGAAGACCTGGGCCTCCGTGGACGACGTGTTCGTCGAACCCGAGCACCGCAACCGTGGCATGGGCCGCGCCCTCCTCCGTAGCGTCCAGGCGTGGGCCAGGGAGCGAGACGCGGACGGCATCTCTCTCCAGGTCGCAGCCGCCAACGCGCGCGGGCGCAAGTTCTACGGGGAACTGGGGTTTAGGGAAGTCTCGGTCTACGAGCTTCTCGAGTTTTAGAGCTGTTAGCTTTCAGCCTTTTATGTTGGGAACATCGATGGGTAGGGATCGGGAGAGGACCCTTACGGTTTCCTCTGGCTCGTAGCCTACGGCGGCGTAGAATGATTCGGCCGTTTTGTCCTCTACCTGTACTTCAAGGTAAGAAATCCGGTGTGCTTTGCAACGTTTGTCTGCAGCTTTGAGGAGGGCGCGGCCCACGCCCTGGCGTCTGGCTTCGGGGCGGACGTAGAGGTCTTCGATGGAGGCGAAGAGGGCTCCGGCCGCGATGCTGGGACGGTAGGCCAGGACGGCTACGCCGAGGGTGCGGCCCTCGGATCTGGCGGCGAGCACGTCCATGGTCCCGGTTCGGACGTGCTCGCGCAGACTTTCGATGAAGGCTTCGGGGACGGGCTCGCCGTCTCTAAGGGATGTTTCGAGGAGCGACAGGGGTTCGGCGAGGTCGGGAGCGGGGGTGACCTCTATGGGGCTCAACGTCCCGAGGTCGTTGCGAGGATTCGGGCCGCTGCCTCGATGGCGGTTTCTATGTCCTCGTCTCCCACGTCGAGGTTGGTACACAGGCGCACGAAGCCTGGTTTTCCAAGGGTGGCGAGCACCCCTTCCGTTGCGAGGGCCCGCAGGAACTCGGGGGGATCATCGACGGCGACGAGGACCAGGTTGGTGTCTGGTTCCCTGGCCTCGTAGCCAGCCTCTCGCAGGCCCGCTGCGAGGTTGCGGGCCCGTTCGTGGTCTTCGGAGAGCCTCCCCGTGTTGTTCTCGAAGGCGTAGATGGAGGCGGCGGCTATGATGCCGGCCTGACGCATGCCGCCGCCGAAGGCTTTACGGGCCCGGCGGGCTTCTCTGATGGTCTCTCCGTCGCCGGCCAGCAACGAGCCAACCGGCGCCCCGAGCCCCTTGGAGGAGCACACTGAGACGGTGTCGGCGTGGGCGCACCATTCCCTGGCCGGTATGCCGGTGGCGGCCTGCGCGTTGAACAGCCTGGCCCCGTCGAGGTGGACCTTGAGGCCGAGCTCTCTCGCGGTCTCGGCCACTGCGGCGAAGTCTTGCAGGGGGAATACCTTGCCGCCCGCCGTGTTGTGGGTGTTTTCGAGGCAGAGCAGCCTGGACCGCGGGAAGTGGACGTCCTCGGACCTCACGGCGGCCCGGACGGTATCGGGGTCCAGGATGCCGTTGTCCCCAGGGAGGGTGCGGAGCTGGACGCCCGAGAGCATCGCCGGTGCCCCGGCCTCGTAGACGAAGATGTGGGAGCCCTCGTGCAGGAGCACCTCTTCACCCCTGTTCGTGTGTACCTGGACCCCGATCTGGTTGGTCATGGTCCCAGATGGCGCGTACAGGGCCGCCTCCTTGCCGAGCAGGTCGGCCACATACTCCTCCAACCTGTTGACGGTAGGGTCCTCCCCGAAGACATCGTCACCTACCGGTGCCTCCAGCATCGCCCGCCGCATGGCTTCCGTCGGCCGGGTCACGGTATCGCTGCGAAGATCTATCACGGTCTACCTCCATCATGTCGTGCGAGCACCCGCCGGGTGGTAGCGAAATGGACCTTGGCCACCCCGGCAAGGCCTTCCTCGCCCAGTTCCTCGACCACCCGGCGACCCGCATCCACGACGTGCGTGGCGCCGAGGGGCAATCGAAAGCCTACCTGCTCCGAAAGGCGTTCTATCTCCTCGAGTTGCCGCGCCCGCGCCACGATGGAAGCCGCCGCGACGGCCGCGTCGTCCTCGGCCCTGGGACGGACTTCCAGCCGCACGCCACGGGGGACGAACGGTCGCAGATGATCCCGGGCCGACCTGGCGAACTCGTCCACCACGACGACCTCGACCTCTCCTGCAAGCTCGACCACGATCCCGGCGTCGAGCTCGCCGAGCAGCCCATTGATGTTGCCCGCGGCCCCCCTGCGGACCTCATACTCGCGTGGCGAGAGCGAGACGACGCGGACGTTCTCGGGGCCCACGGCTTCCAAGATGCGCTCCGATATCCTTCCCACGCCCAGAACACCGATCTCCTTTGAATCCCTGACGCCGATCTCTTGCAGGCTCTTCGCCTGCGCTTCGCCGGTGATCCTGACCCCGGCGACGACGAGGGGGCCGAAATAGTCCCCCTTCCCGGCTTCATCGATGCCTAGCCTTGGCGTGCCGTCCAAGACCGGCATGCTTCCCGAAGACCGGGAGGGTGTTCGCGTGGGGGTCCGCGTGGCCGCTGACCCCCGCTGTGAGGTGCGCCAGCCGTCGAGCAGGTCTCGCAACCCTGAAGCTTTGCCTCCGGCAGATACCTTGCCCGTGTGATAGACGTTCAGTTTGGCGGTCTCGCCGGCACGGGCCAGGTCGTACTGGGTACCATGGTCGATGGGCCTGCTGCTCGTGACGCTCACGCCCTCCCTGGCGAGGAGCAAGCGCAGGCCGTCGGGAAGGTCTGTACCCGACCCGTTCAACGGACCTCGAAGCCGCTCAGGTCGCCGGCCGCGTCCTCGATGTCCGTATCGACGTTCTCGACGGAGGCCTGCCGGGGGCCTTCCTCGCACCAGCGGAGCATCTCCTTTACCCGGTCAGGGTGACCCTCGAAGACGGCCTCCACCCTGCCGTCCGGCAGGTTCCTGACCCATCCGGCCAGGGTCAGATCTTCGGCCTTCTGCCTCGTAGCGTCGCGGAAGAAGACGCCCTGCACCCGGCCCGATATGCGTACGTAGGCCCGTTCTAGATCTTTGCCTTGCATCTCTCTTACCTCCGTTGGAAACCTGGCCGGGGCGGGTTTACCCGATATGCTAGCCTAGAGCGGCCATGAAAGCACAGAGGGAAACCGTAGGCTACGGCACGGAAGGCGGCGAGGGCTCGTCCAGGGTTCTCCTGACCCTCGTCATCCCGACGCGCAACGAGGTGGACAACGTTCCCGAGCTCATGGCCGGGCTACGTGAGAGCCTCATGGCCGTCGATTACCGGGTGGTCTTCGTGGACGACTCTACGGATGGGACGCCCACCGTGATAAAGGACCTCGCCCGGGAAGACGCGCGGGTTAGCCTGGTCCGCAGGGAGGGTTCGGAGAGGCGGGGCGGCCTCTCGACGGCCGTTACGAGGGGCCTGGATCTCTCCTCCGAAGTCAGCGAGTACACGTGCGTGATGGACGCCGACCTGCAGCATCCCCCTGAGAAGGTAAGGGAGATGCTAGAGACCGCCCGGCACACAGACGCAGACGTTGTTGTGGCTAGCCGGTACGCGGAGGGGGGCAGCTACACCGGGCTCTCTGGAACGATGCGGCGGGCCGTGTCGGTGGGGAGCAAGTACCTCGCCCGGATCGTCTTCAAGGAGGCGCGCAAGACCAGCGATCCGATGACGGGGTTCTTTCTCCTCAAGAACGAGGCGATCTCGGGCATCCAGTTCAGGCCAACGGGGTTCAAGGTCCTGCTGGAGATCCTGGTGTGCGCCCCCGAGTTGAAGGTGGTCGAGGAGCCCTTCGACTTCAGGGCCAGGCATGCCGGGGTCTCCAAGGCGACCCTGCGCCAGGGCCTCGACTACCTGATCCACACGCTCAGCCTTTTCTGGTACGTGCCGGCCGCGGGCCGCTTCTGGAAGTTCTGCCTCGTCGGGGCCTCGGGCGTGCTCGTCAACATGGTTACCCTCATCGTGCTCGCCGAGGTCTTCGACGCGCACAAGGTTATTGCCTGGATGTTCGCCGTCGGGCTCTCCATATTGAGCAATTTCCTGCTCAACAACGCGTT
>DASUPX010000256.1:0-2906 GCA_036280905.1 Rubrobacter sp.
GAGACCTACGTCGGCCCCTGGCTGCCCGAGCCCGTCCTCACCAGGCAGGACCCCTCCGAGGAGGTGGCGATGGCCGAGTCGGTCTCCATGGCGATGCTCGTGGTGCTGGAGACGCTCTCGCCGCTGGAGCGGGCTGTCTTCGTCCTGAGGGAGGCCTTCGGGATGCCCCACGCGGAGATAGCCGAGGTGCTCGGGCGCAGGGAGGAGGCGGTCAGGCAATTGGCCAGGCGGGCCAGGGAGCATGTGCGCGAGCGCCGGACACGCTTCGACGCCGACCACGACGAGCAGCGGCGGGTGACCGAGCGCTTCCTCGAGGCCACCTCCAGCGGCGATCTGGAGGGGCTCATGGCCGTTCTCTCGCCCGAGGTGGAGCTGGTTGCCGACAGCGGCGGAAAGGCGCTCGCGCCGCGTCGTCCCGTACGGGGAGCAGACAAGGTGGCCCGGTTCCTGGCCGCCATCGTGGGCGAAGAGCAGACCGCCCGGTTCTTGCGGTCTGTGGGGGTGGAAGCATCGGGCGGCGTCGCCGTGCGACTCGCACCCATGAACGGCGAGACCGGCGTCGTGCTCTCCGTAGCAAACGTACCGATATCGGCGCTCGTGCTGGACGTCTCAGACGGTATGGTGCGCACCATCAGGCTCGTGGCGAACCCCGAGAAACTGGCGGGCATCAGGGAACACGGCAGCGTGGCATGAGGCCCCGGATCGCCCGGTCCGCCGGAACTGAATACTGACGGCTTACAGCGCGGTTCGCGGAGCGGGCCGCTTCAGGCTTTGAGTCGGTAGCCCGTCTTGAAGATCCACCAGACCGCCGTCAGGCAGATAGCCAGGAACACGGCCGTCATGGTCAGGCTCAGCCCGACGCTCACGTCGGAGAGGCCGTAGAAGCTCCAGCGGAAGCCACTGATGAGGTAGACGACCGGGTTGAGGAGCGTGAGCGTCTGCCAGAGCGGCGGCAGCATGCTGATCGAGTAGAAGCTGCCGCCGAGGAAGATCAGGGGGGTCAGGATGAGCAGCGGCACGATCTGCAGCTTCTCTATGTCCCTCGCCCAGATGCCGATGATGAAGCCGAAGAGGCTGAAGGTGAAGGCCGTGAGCACGAGGAACAGGATCATCCAAAGCGGATGCTCTATCCGGATCGGAACGAACAGGCCCGAGGTTAGCAGGATGATGGAGCCGATTATCACGGACTTGGTTGCCGCGGCCCCCACGTATCCTATAACGATCTCGACGTAGGAGACGGGGGCGGAGAGAAGCTCGTAGATCGTGCCCGTAAATTTGGGGAAGAAGATGCCGAAAGACGCGTTGGAGATGCTCTGGGTGAGCAGGGTCAGCATGATCAGGCCAGGCACGATGAACGAGCCGTAGCCGACGCCCTCCACGCTGGTGATGCGCGAGCCTATGGCCGCGCCGAAGACCACGAAGTACAGCGAGGTGGAGATGACCGGCGAGACGATGCTCTGCAGGATCGTGCGGAAGGTACGGGCCATCTCGAACGTGTAGATGGCCCGGATGGCGTGGAAATTCACTCTGGCTCCTTGACGAGATCGACGAATATTTCCTCCAGCGAGCTCTCCCTGGTCCGAAGGTCCCTGAACCTGACGCCGGCGGCGCCGAGGTCGGCGAGCAGGTCGGCGATGTCCAGGCGTCCGGCCTGCGAGTCGTACGTGTAGACCATCTCGCCCCCGTCCGGTGACAGCTCCAGACCGTAGCCGGCGAGCGCGGCCGGCACCTCGTCCAGAGGGTCTTCAAGCTGCAGCCTCAGCTGCTTGCTGCCGAGCTTGCGCATCAGGTCGTCCTTTTTCTCGACGAGGACGATCTCGCCCTTGTTGATGACCCCCACCCTGTCGGCCATCTCCTCGGCCTCGATGATGTAGTGGGTGGTCAGAACAATGGTCACGCCGTTCTCGCGCAGGCCGCGCACCATGCGCCACATGTCCCTCCTGAGCTCGACGTCGACACCGGCCGTCGGCTCGTCGAGGAACAGGATCTTCGGCTCGTGCGAGAGGGCCTTGGCGATCATGACCCTCCGCTTCATGCCGCCGGAGAGCGTCATTATCTTGTCGTCCTTCTTGTCCCAGAGCGAGAGGTCCCTGAGCACCTTCTCCACGTACCCGGGGTCACGTGGCTTGCCGAAGAGCCCCCTGCTGAAGGTGACCGTGGCCCACACGGTCTCGAAGGCGTCCGTGGTCAGCTCCTGGGGGACGAGCCCGATCAGGGACCGCGCGGCCCTGAAGTCTTTGATGACGTCGTGGCCGTCGGCCACCACGACGCCCTCCGTCGGGTTGACGATCCCGCAGACCACGTTGATGAGCGTGGTCTTGCCAGCCCCGTTTGGGCCTAGCAGCGCGAAGATCTCACCCCGCCTTATCTCAAGGTCGATCTTACCGAGCGCCCGAAAGCCCGAGTCGTAGGTCTTGGTGAGACCTTCTATGGAGATGATCGACCCCAAGTTCAAGCGGCCCAATCGTCTGTCTTCTCTGCGCCGCTCCCGACGCAACGGTTTGGGTTCATGCAGGCCCTCCAGTGCCAGTGGTTTTCACACCCATGATCTCAAGAATACGGGCCAGATGCGTCACTCGAAAGGATGATTTTCACGGTGTACTTTGGTACAGGCCGGCGTTTCGAGGGCCGGGTGGTACGCACCGCGCGAAGCCGCCGGAAAGACGAAGGGTTCGTAAGCGTGATCGCATTCTCTACGGGCGTGCTGCTGCTAGCCTGAAGGCCGCCGGTGCCGCCACGAGAGGAGCGAACGATGCCAAGGGAGTACGAGCAGTGCCAGACGATAGACGCCCCGCCGAACGAGGTCTTCGCCTGGCTCTCCGAGGTCGGCAACCTGCACAAGTACCTGCCCCCGGTCGTTGACTCTTCCGTAGAGGGTCCCGCCGCCAACGGCAACCCCGGGCAGA
>DASUPX010000257.1:0-2719 GCA_036280905.1 Rubrobacter sp.
CTTCCGGCGCCACCAGCGGCCCGTTCAGGTCAGGCCCGTCTCGAGAGCCTTCCTTGCCCCGCTCGGCCTGATCGCCGGTTTCCTCGACGCGGCGGGCGGTGGGGGATGGGGTCCCATCTCCACGCCGACGCTGCTCTCCTCTGGGCGCATGGAGCCGCGCAAGATCATCGGCACCGTCGATACCAGCGAGTTTCTGGTCGCCCTGAGCGCCAGCATCGGTTTCCTCCTTGCTCTTAGCCTGGCCGACATACCCTGGACCGTGGTCGGCGCGCTGCTCCTCGGCGGTATCATCGCCGCCCCCATCGCGGCCTACATCGTGCGCATCCTGCCTGCCCGCATCCTCGGCAGTACCGTGGGTGGCCTGATCCTGGTTACCAACATGAAGACGTTCCTCGGGGCCGTCGGCATAGGCGGCGTGCTCGCGGTGCTGATTTATATCCTCATAGTGGCCGTCTGGATCGCCGCCGTGGTCTTCTCTATACGGGTCAATAGCCAGGAGAACAAGGGCGCCCCCGGAGACCCCTCCGCAAGCCGGGTCGTCTGAGCGTTATGTAGCTTCCCTGAAGTGCACGGCGGGAGCCCCAGAAAAACTCCCGCCACTCCCTTGACACCACCTGTCACACGCTATACAGTCCGTAACGGTTTCATAAAGTAAACAAAAATCATAGACAAAGTACAAAATAGGAGGTAGTTGGTAGATGAAGAACTTTTTCTTGCTGGCCCTGGCTGGTGTGATCGCGCAGTTGGTAGACGGATCTCTCGGGATGGCATACGGGGTATCTTCGACGACGGTGTTGCTGGCGGCTGGTGTGGCTCCGGCTCTAGCATCGGCGGCCGTACACATGGCGGAGATAGGGACCACGGCGGTTTCGGGCATCTCGCACTCCAGCTTCGGCAACGTTGACTGGTCCAAGATCGTCTGGCTCGCCGTCCCTGGTGGGATCGGAGCTCTACTTGGAGCGTTCGTGCTGGTGTGGGCTGCTACTGCGGAGGCTACGGCGGCCTACGTCGAGCCGGCGGTGGCTGTGTTCCTGTTCATGCTCGGCATCTATGTTCTGAGCCGGTTCGCGTTCAGGAGGACCGAGCGTCCCATCGAGGTCAGGCCCGTTCCCCGCGCTTTCCTGAGCCCCCTTGGTTTCGTGGCCGGTTTCCTCGACGCCTTCGGCGGCGGTGGCTGGGGTCCCGTTGCCACGCCGACGCTGCTCTCCTCTGGGCGCATGGAGCCGCGCAAGATCATCGGCACCGTCGACACCAGCGAGTTCGTGATCGCTGTCTGCGCCAGCGTCGGTTTCCTCTTCAGCCTCAGCTTTGCTCAGGTTCCGTGGACGATCGTTGGCGCCCTGTTCCTGGGTGGTCTGATCGCCGCCCCCATCGCGGCATATATCGTGCGCATCCTACCGACCCGCATCATGGGCACCGCCGTTGGCGGGTTCATCCTGGTCGTCAACGCGAACACGTTCTTCGGGGCCATCGGGCTTCCTTCCAGCGTTTCGACCGTGGCTTTCATCGCCATCATCGCAGTCTGGGTGGCCGCCATCATCTTCGCGATCAACGCCAGGCGCGAGGAGCGGCAGGAGGAGGCCCCGGAGGGGCAGGCCGTCTAGATCGGTAGGCTCTCTGCCTGGGGCCAACCCTGATAACAGAATGAGAGGCGGGGCTGGAGCCGGCCCCGCCTCTCGTCGTTGCGGGAGAACCCATCGAGATTGGCGTCGTGGTTTACCCGGAGCCGGCCGCAGGCAAGGAAGAAGATGGGCAAGCCCATCCACCGTGGGGATGGGGTTCAGCCGCCGCGCCCGGCTCCGACGAGGATGGCTCACCGGCCCCGATAAATTGTGTCTCGCCTGTGGAAGCTCGCCTGACCCGAGGCGCGCGATGGTCTGGAAGGGCTCTACGGGCTCCAGTCATTTGGTTTTTCTAATAGTATTCCAATCGCTATCAAAAGCCGGGTCGCTAGTGTTAGCGTATGGCTGGACCCTCCCTCGCTTGCTATGGTCCCTGAGCGCCTTCCCGGCCGCTTCCTGGCCCGTGCCGCACGCGCACAAAATCTGGTGCCGGTGGTGCTTTGCCTGGTCGTTGCCGCCGGGTGCTTCGGGAAGCTTACCGGCGGCAACAACGAGGCGCTGGCGGGAGAAGCGGGAGAGCGGCCGAACATATTGTTTGTCCTCACCGACGACGCAGACCCGACCCTGCTCGCCGTGATGCCGGAGACCAAGCAGCGCCTGGTTCGCGAGGGCACGACCTTCCCCAACGCCTTCGCCCCCTTCGCCACGTGCTGCCCCTCGAGGGCCACGATCCTACGCGGGCAGTACCCGCACAACACCGGCGTTATCTCCAACTACGGCACCCGCGGAGGCGTCGAAGCGTTCGAGGCGGCGGGCAACGGCGAGGACAACCTCGCTACCCGGCTTGACGCCGCGGGCTACCGTACCGGCCTGTTCGGCAAGTACCTGAACGGGTACGAGGGCGGCTACGTCCCCCCCGGATGGGACGAGTGGCACGGCTGGGCAGGACCTTATGCCAGCGGGAAGATATACGAGAACGGCGCGCTGAACGCCTACGACCCCTCGCGCCGTCACGAGACGGATGTTCTGAGCTCGAAGACCAGATCGTTCATGAAGGATGCGAAGGGCTCCCCGTGGTTCGCCTACCTCGCCTTCAATAGCCCCCACAATCCCACCCACACCGAGGCCGAGTACGCCGACCACTACAGGGGCCAGAG
>DASUPX010000258.1:0-2942 GCA_036280905.1 Rubrobacter sp.
CACATCCCACGTAGCCCATGTTCCCGCAGAGAGAAGTCCCTCCCCAGCGCTGCGGGTCGGGTTCGTGGGAACCCTGGCCCCCCACAAAGGCCCGGATGTGCTCGTCCGGGCCTTCGGCTCGCTGCCCCCCGATATGGACGCAACGCTCTCCCTGCACGGGAGCGACCGGGGCTACGAGGCCTACGCCGCAGAGCTTCGTGCCCTGGCCGGGAACGACCCACGTATCTCGTTCCCCGGTCCTTTCTCACGGGAGGATCTGGCCGACGTGCTGGTAGACCTCGACGTGCTCGTGGTCCCGTCTACCTGGTACGAGAACGCCCCTGGCGTGATCTTCGAGGCCTTCGCAGCCGGCATGCCGGTGATAGCCACCGACCTCGGCGGAATGTCCGAGTTCGTGAAACCAGGGAAGAACGGCCTCCTCTTCGCCCTCGGCGACGCGCAAGACCTCGCCGGCCAGCTTCGCACCCTCATCGAAGACCAGGACCTTCTCGGGCGCCTCCGCACAGGCATCGAACCGGTCAAGACCGTAGGTGAGTACACCGACGAATTAATAGACCTCTACAGCACCCTCCTGAATCGAACTCCCCCCAGAAGCTGAAAGCTGACCGCTGAAAGCTGAAAGCTAATACCTGACAGCTTTATGATACGCTCGCGGGTGGACTGAAAGACAGCGAAAACAGAGGAGTTATGCGTGCAGTGTGACGCCCACAGAGGCCCTGATCTCCATCCCCGCGGAGCGGGGTCGTGAGGGTTCTTCTGACCGGCGCCGGAGGGCAGCTGGGCCTCGCGCTGGCAGAGGTTCTTCCCGCGAGGGACCACGAGGTCGTGGCGCTTGACCGCCGGGGGCTCGACGTGGCCGACGCCGCGGCCGTCGAGCGGGCGTGCGAGGAGCACGCACCGGAGATAGTGGTGAACGCGGCGGCCTACACCAACGTGGACGGGTGCGAGGAGGCGACAGAGCTCGCCCACGCCGTGAACGCCCTTGGACCGCGCAACCTGGCCCAGGCTTGCGAGAGGCGGGGCTGTGAGCTTCTGCACGTTGGTACCAACTACGTGTTCGACGGTAGGGGTGAGAGGCCTTACGAGACCTTCGACCCCCCGAACCCCATCAGCGCCTACGGCCGCACCAAGCTCGCCGGCGAAGAGCTCGTTATGCGGCTCACGAACCGCTGGTACGTGGTGCGCTCCGCTGGCATCTACGGGCGCGGCCACAACTTCGTGCGCACCATGCTCCGCGTGGCGGGCGAGCGGGACCTGCTCAAGGTCAAGGCCGACGAGTTCATCTCGCCGACCTACGCCCGCGACCTGGCCGAGGGCATCGCCGAGATAATCGGGGAGGGGCGTTTCGGCCTCTACCACCTGACCAACTCGGGGTCCTGTTCCTGGTACGAGTTCACGCGCGAGATCTTCCGTCTCGCCGGGGTCGAGACGGAGGTGGTCCCGATCCCCGGCTCCGAATACCCGCTGCCGGCGGCACGTCCGGCCAATGGGGTTCTCTCCTCCCTGGGCAGCCCGGAACTCAGGCACTGGAGCGAGGCACTGGCCGACTATCTCACGCGAGAGGGCGCCCCCGAAGAGACGCGGGTTTCGTCCTGACCTCCCCCGGCCGCAAGCCAGTCGAGATGCTGAGGGGGGCGAAAGCGACCCTGGATGGCGCGACGGGTGCCCTGCGCTCCAGGTTCAGCAAGAAGGCCCGCAGGGACCTCGCGCTCAAGGACGCGGAGATCTCCGCGCTGAAACGGGAGCTGACGCGGCTGGGCAAAGGAGACGTGGCGGCCACCGCGGGTGTGCCCGTTTTCTTTATCGTGGGAAACCAGAAATCCGGGACCACGTGGCTGATGCGGATGCTCGACGCGCACCCCGAGGTGCTCTGCAAGGGCGAGGGGCGCTTCTTCGGGGGGAGCTGGAGGCAGAAGAGCCTCAAGCAGCGGGACACCATGAGGCCGGCGAGCTCGCTCTACAACGCCTTCCTGGACGCCGAGTACCTGAGGCTCTGGGTCGAGCGCTCCGTCTGGAGCAGGAACGACGCGGCCGAGGAGCACATAGACAACCTGACCCGCATGGCCATCGACTACTTCCTGGGTGGCGCGCTTCTCAAGAGCGGCAAACGAATCGTGGGCGACAAGTCGCCGCTTCTCACCCCCGATACGATACGGGAGATCTCCACCATCTACCCCGAGGCGAAGGTGATACACATCATCAGGGACGGCCGCGACGTGGCCGTCTCCGCGGCACACCACGCCAGGAACTTCGGCCGGGCAGGCAAGCTCGGCAAACCGAACGAAACCGTAGAAAGCATCTTCGCGGAGGGCCAGCTCGAGAAGCTCGCCGCGGAGTGGGCCCTGCGGGTGGGCAGGACCGTGGAGGACGGCCCAGCCCTCATGGGCGAGAACTATACCGAGGTCCGATACGAGGACCTGCTTGGCGACCCGGAGGAGGAGGTCGGGAGGCTGCTCGCTTTCCTCTCCGTCGGCTCCGATGAGAAGTCCGTGAAACGGTGTGTCGAAGCCGCCAGCTTCGAGAGGCTCTCGAAGGGTAGGAAGAGGGGAGAGGAGGACCCCTCCTCCTTCTTCAGAAAAGGCGTAGCCGGCGACTGGAAACGGGCTTTCACCGGGGCGGATAGGGAGACCTTCGACCGGGAAGCCGGCGGACTACTCCTCAGGCTCGGCTACCGGTCCGACTAGCGAGGGTCGGGATATATTTGTATAGTGCGCGACGGGAGAATTCCGAAGAGGTGCACGTATTTTGAGCGACCAGTTGATCATCGCGGGTTTTCATAGGAGCGGTACTTCCGCGACCGCCCGGCTATTGCATCGGGCAGGTCTGTTCCTGGGCTACGAGCTGCTCGAGGCGCTGCCGTCGAACCCCTACGGCCACTTCGAGGATAGGGAGATCGTCAACCTCCACACCCGCATCCTCGCCGATAACGACAGGACCTGGGC
>DASUPX010000259.1:0-3946 GCA_036280905.1 Rubrobacter sp.
GATCGTCTTTTGGTCGCGTGCACGGCGTGCGTTTTCGAGCTCGTCGATGATGTTCAGTATCATCCGCTTCTCGGGACCAGGCAGACGGAAGCTCTTGCGCGCTATGGCGCTCGTCGTCTCGTCCCGGAGTATGTCCAATGCTTCTCTGTCGAGCATCGGTGATTCCTCTACCCCAGCCAGGAAGTACCCCGGCTCGACGCCGACGGCGCTGGCCAGTGCGACCGGCGGTTCCGTCAAGCCCTCGCAGGAGACAAAGCTCCACGTGGATTCCGATCGGGAGGCAGGGTACTGCGAGCCTCACGAAGCCTGCAGTGGTCGTTCGGCGCTCTCGTCTTTGTCTGCGGTGTCCGTAGCCGTGCCGAGAAGGACCACCGGGGACCACGCTTTCGGCTGACGGGTTGCAGTACGGTTGCAGTAAATGGGCTCCGGCACAACGCCGGAGCCCATTTACTCTCTTCATGCACCTGCTACGTTTTACCTGCAAATCGTGGGAAAAGCGGAGAGGGAGGGATTCGAACCCTCGAGACGGCTTAACACCGCCTACGCGATTTCCAATCGCGCTCCTTCGGCCAACTCGGACACCTCTCCGGAAGCGACGGACGGGAGTTTACCAAAAAGCGAAACCGCTGCTACCGTTAGAACTCTGATCCGCGTCCTAGCTTTCCTCTGCTTGGGTCACCTGCTTCTGCTCGGCGGCGCGCACCGCGTCACGCAGGGCGAAGGCGGCGAAAAGTAGCAGGGTCAGGGCGGAGATGGCGATGAGGGCTCCACCGGTCCAGAGGTCGTTCCTGGTGGCGTCGATCCAGTCCTGCCCTACCTTCTGGTACTCGACGACGAACGGGGCCAGGAACAGCCATATCCCCACGAAGAACCCTACGACGGTGACGATCAGGCCACCCCTTGCTTGCGGTGCCATCAGCTCCTCACGCTCCCTTCTTCTCCCGCGTTGCGGGCCTGCTGAAGGTTGTTGGTGGTCTCCCGGTGGGCTTCGTCGCGGCCACGGTCGCGCTCCTGCATGTCCTTGAGCATCGCTGTTACGAGCGGCATCAGGACCTGTTCCATGTTGTTCTCGGCTCCCGAAGCGTTATCCGGGGCCTCGGCCGAAGTCTGGGGCTGTCCTGCGGACTCTGCGTAGGGGCGGCGCATGATGCCGCGGCGACGCAACTCCTCCACCAGACCCGAGACGTAGAGGATCACCCCTGCAAGGGACACGATCAGGAGCGGGAGCCCTGTCCAGAAATCCACGAACGTCGGGTCGGCCCAGTCGGCCCCCGAGTCCTGGTAGGCGAGGGCGAAAGGGGCCAGCATCAGCCACGCCCCGGCGAGGGCGCCGAGCAACGCTCCCACCGCCCCAATAACGTACTTGACCATTATCTGCTGCTCCTTTCCGGCCCACCCTCGTGTTGCCCCAACGGAGCCTGACCGTTGGGGATGGAGCCGTTCGCTGAATGTCCGTTGGAACCGTTGTTCGTGCCGTTGCCTCCGAGGCCGGTGCCGAGGGCCTTCAGGGCCATCGGCCTCAGTACCCGGTCGGCGGCGAGCCTTGCCCGCTCCCTCTCCGAACCCTCAGCGTTCGGGACCAGGGCGGAAGCTGCGGAGATCAGGTTCCGGGAGTCGCCGTTGGCGCTCTCGATGCGCCTGGCCAGGTACTCGAGCGTGATCCCCGTCAACACCCTGTCCCGTTCGAGACCTGGGGCCGGGGCGGCGGGCTGGTCCTCGTTCTGGTCGCCGAGGCGTATGTTCTTCATCAGAACAGCGGCCACGATCGCGAAGGAGACAGCAACGAGGGTGAACACGAAGCCGTCGTGGATGGAGTTCGAGAGCCCCGTCCGGGCCGCGTCCAGGATCTGGTTTACGACCTGCTCTCCGCCGGGGAAGGCGGAAGCGATGCGGTCAAGCGCGTCGCGGGCCTCGTCGCTGACAAGCGCGTTGGGATCCTTGAGGGCGTTGACAAGCCGGCCAGGCGCCGCGGCCGGCGCGTTGTCGTTCAGGTAGTTGGCGTACCCGGAGGTGACCAGCGACCCGATCACGGCCGTTCCGACCGTCGAGCCGAGGGACCGGATGAACTGGGTTGAGGAGGTCGCCACACCGAGAAGCCTCTTCTGGACCGTGCTCTGCACGGCGAGGGTGGCAGACGGCATGAGCGGGCCGAGGCCGAGGCCGGTGATCATGAGGTAGAGGGCCACCGTCCTCTGGGTGGAGTCGACGTCGAGCGTCGTCAGCAGGTAGATGCCGAAGGTCATCACGATGGCACCGCCGATCATGAACGGTTTGATCCGCTTGACGCGGGCTATGATCTGACCGCAGATGATGCCCATGGCCGTCATGCTTAGGACGAGCGGGGTAAGCACGGTGCCGGACCCGGTCGCGGTCTTGCCGAGTACCCCCTGCACGAAGAGCGGGGTGTAGAGGATGATCCCGAACATCCCGATGCCGACCATGAACATAAGGATCGCGGCGGAGCTGAAGACACGGCTCTTGAAGAGCGTGAGAGGAATTATGGGTTCGGCAGCCCTGAGCTCTACGGGCACGAAGGTGGCGAACAGGATGCCGGCAACCACGAACCCGACGACGACTCGGGTGGCGTCCCAGTCGTAGCCCTCACCGACCCATGAGAGCGCTAGCAGGAGCGAGACGACCGAGGCTGTTATGGTGGCGGCCCCGAGGAAGTCGATCTTTACCCCCACCCGCCGCATGCTCTGGTGCAGCACCACGGGCAGGGCGAACAGGGAGAAGATGCCGAGCGGCAAGTTGATGTAGAAAACCCACCGCCAGGAGAGGTTGTCCGTGATCCAACCACCAAGCGTCGGCCCTATGACGCTCGTCAGGGCGAAGACGCTGAAGAAGACGCCCTGATACTTGGCCCGCTGGGCCGGGTCGGGAAAGATGTCGGCGACGCTGGTGAAGATGTTGGAGAAGATCATGCCGGCCCCAAGACCCTGCAGGCCGCGGAAGAGGATCAACTCCGTCATCCCCCACGCCGCCCCGCAGAGCGCGCTGGCGACGAGAAAGATTGCCACCCCGGCGATGATGAACCACTTCCTGCCGTAGATGTCGCCGAGCTTGCCGATGACCGGGATCATGGCCGTGGAAGCCAACAGGTACGCCGTGGTTACCCACGCGTAATGCTCGAACCCGTCGAGGTCGGCGATGATCTCCGGCAACGCGGTCCCAACGACCGTCTGGTCGAGCGCGACGAGAAATAGCGCGAGCATGAGCCCCGCCACCGCGAGCACGGTCCCCCTACGCCCCGACTGTCCTGCTTGAGTTGCGTTCGCGCTCATCTCCGACCTCCCTCTGATGAAGGACCTAGGATTTCATTGCCTCGGCGAGAAGGCCCAGCATCCGCCGCAACTCCTCGAACTCCTCCTCGCTCAGAACGCTGTGAACCCTGCTCCGAAGCTGCTCGTTTATCTCAGGCAACCGGTCCAGAACCCTGGAGCCCTCTTCCGTGAGATACATCCGCATCACGCGGTTGTCGTCCACGTCGCGCTCCCTGCGGATCAAACCGTCGGCCTCGAGCGACTGCGCCGTACGGGTCACGCGTGACGGTTCCAACTCGTATTCCTGCGTGAACTCGCCCTGGCTCAACCCATCCCTCCTGTCCAGCACCGTGAGCAAGAACCACTTCATGCCCCCGATCCCGGACTCGCGCTCTATGGTCGTCAACATCCTCTTGAACGCCAGCGCGAGCGAAGGCAGCACCGGATGAACGCCCCGCAAAATCTCTTCTTTGCTCCCGCCCTCTACCATCGTCCATCCTCCGATTGCCTTGCTATCGTGCGAAGTCTACGTCCGTTCTTTGCAGTTTCAACCTTTGCAAGTGAAACAATTGTGAGGATATTCACGCGTCATCGAAGATCGGTCATCGGCGGCCCCAAAGGTCGTTCTTGTGGGGCCCGTGAGGGTCTGGTCTATTCGTGGGTTCCCGCGTTCGCGGGAGGGA
>DASUPX010000260.1:0-7920 GCA_036280905.1 Rubrobacter sp.
CGTGACGGGCGTTCTCGTGCCTTCTCTGACGGTGGTGGCGTTCGTGGTCAGCTATCTGAGGAGGCGGGAGCGGAACGTCCTGATCAAGGTTCTGCTCGCGTTCGGGGCCCTGGCGGCGCTCGCGATGTTCTTCAGGGAGGCACTTTCCTCGCTCTACGACACCAGGATACCGCTGGCCAGGCTCTTTCTCTGGGTGCAGGTCATCCACGCCTTCGACCTGCCGGCGCGCAAGGACATCTCGTACTCGCTGGTGAGCGGCCTGATCCTGATCGCCGTTGGCGCCGTCCTCGCGACGAGCCTGTGGTACGGCCTCTTCATCCTGGCCTTCCTGCTGTGCGCCATGGCCGCCCTCTCCCAGATGAACCTCTCCGAAGCCCGCGAGCGGGCCGGGCTCGAGACGGCACCGAGCAAGGGTCTCCTGCTCGGCTCGGTCGTGCCCTGCTTCTTTGCCGTGATGCTGGTCGGGCTGGTCCTCTTCTCCTTCCTTCCCCAGCGGCACGCGATGAGCCTGACAATGATGCCGACCTCGGCGTTCCAGAACATCAGCGACCGGTTCTCGGGCGGCGTCCAGAACCCGTACTACAGGCCGCCGGGTGGGGACCCGTTCTCCGGACCGCCCATGTCCATCTCCCCGTCGTCCTACCACGGCTTCCTGCCCTACATGGACCTGCGCAGCCGCGGGAGGCTCTCCGACGAGATCGTGATGAAGGTGAGGAGCGAGGAGACCGTACCCTACCGTGGGGTCGTCTTCGACGACTACAACGGCAAGGGGTGGGAGATCTCCACCGGCGAAGACGCCGAGAGGCTGGACTCGGACGGCGTGCGCTTCGACACGTACACGGCCCAGAACGCCGAGCCTGCGCAGGGACCATACAGGGAGGTGGCCCAGATCTTCAACGTCGAGGAGGACTCCTCGAACGTGATCTTTGGCGCCTACCACCCCGAGACGGTCTACTTCCCGACGAGCAGCATCGAGATCGACCCCTACGGCGCCCTGAGGGCACCCTACGAGATCCCCTCTGGCTCTACCTACTCCGTGATCTCGCACCTCCCGAACGCCACCCCAACGCAGCTCCGCTCCGCCGGAACGGCCTACCCGGAAGAGATAGCGAGCAGATACACAAGCCTCCCCCCCACCGGCCTCGGACGCACGAGCGCCCTCGCCGACAGGCTGACCGAGGGCACGAAAAACCCCTACGACGCCGTGCTGAAGATGAACGAGTACCTGAAGAGGACCTACCCCTACGACCTGTCCATCCCACCCCAGAGCGAGGACATGAACGCCGTGGAGTACTTCCTCTTCGAGCAGAAGCGGGGCTACTGCGAGCAGTTCAGCTCCTCTCTGGCCGTGATGGCCCGCTCGCAGGGCATCCCGGCGAGGGTGGCCACGGGCTACGCACCCGGCGAGTACAACCCCTTCACCGGCCTCTACGACGTGCGCGCCTCCGACGCCCACGCCTGGGTCGAGGTCTACTTCCCGCAGTACGGCTGGACCACCTTCGACCCGACCCCGAGCTTCGACTCGACCCCCTGGCAATACAGGGCGGCCGGAAACCTGCAGGGCGGCAAGGCCTTCACCTTCCTCGCCAGCAGGCTCGGTGAGGTAGCAGGTCCGGCGGCGGGCGCGGCCGGCAAGCTGATGCGCGGCGTGGCCCGCCTCGACCCGGCCAGCATTATCGTGGTTGGCCTGCTCTTCGCCGGAGCCTACCTTCTCGTCTTCTACGGCGGCAAGCGCTACCTCCGCTCACACCGCCAGCCCCCGTCCGTACGCCCCATCAAGGTCTCGGACGCCCGCCTCTACAGCAGATACAGGAGGGTTACGAGCGCCCTGGAAGTGGCAGGAATAACGAAGGCCCCGCAAGAGACCCCCGAAAGTTACGCCCGCAGGGCCGCCGAAACACTAGACGAGGAATCCATAGCCCGCCTGGGCGAGATATACCTCTACGCCCGCTTCCGAGACGCCGTCCCGTCGACCCTGGTGGAAGAATTCGACCGCCTCGAACCACGAGCCCTCTCAGCGATAGAGCGGGCGATCAGCCGCCAGCCGTCAACTACGGGCCACCAGGCGTAGAGACCTCCCCGTAGGGGCGGTTCGCGAACCGCCCATCGAACGTGCCGACACCCGAAGGACCGGAACAAAGCCCCACGATTCAGAGACCGCTACGAAAAAACCCGAAATGATCTTTTCGTAACGTTGTTCGTAACGTTCAGGCGACGCTCTCTCGCTATGGTACGGGCACACAAAGCGAGGCGGAAAGAGAGGGCGAGCATGGGTGAACAGAACGGTGGGCCGACCCTCGAGGGCCTGGCCCAGAGGCTCGAGGCGCTGACCGAGAAGCTGGGAGGGCTGGAGCGCGAGAACGAAGCACTCCGAAAAGAGTTGTCCACACGGGGTGGGCCTGGTGCGCACCGCTCCGGAGACGGGGAGCCCGGATCTTTGCTCCAGGGGATGATGAGCAGGAGGTCTCTGCTCAGCAAGTCCGGGGCCGCAGCGGTGGCCGCCGTGGCCGCGGGAACGCTGCTGTACCCGCGCGAAGCCAGGGCCAACCATTTCGGCCCCGGCATCGAGGTGGACTGGGTGTTTGCGCATAGTGACGACAGGAGCGCTGTTACGGGGGTCTCTGGCCCAGCGGGCATCTACGGTGTATACGGTAGGGCAGAGAGGCCCGGGTACTTTGGTGTGGCCGGCCGCAACCAGACCGCCGAAGGCGGCACCGGCGTCGACGGCTACAGCCCGAACGGGGTCGGCGTGAAGGGCCGCGGCAACAACGGGGTCCACGGCGAGGCCAACTCGACCGGCTGGGCAGGCGTGTACGGGAACAACATCGTCCTTGGCTACGGCTGCGTGGGGGACGGGAGCGGCAGCTCCAACGCCGGCGTGCTCGGACGTGGCACGGGGGGCTCGGACGGCGTCAGGGGAGAGTCCGCCGGTACCGGCGCCGACGTCGCCGGCGTGAAAGGCAAGAATACCGGATCCGGCGCAGGCATCATGGGTGAAGCGAGCAGCTCCGGGTCAGCCGGAGTGTACGGACGCAACCCGAACGGTTACGGCGGGAGGTTCGAGGGCCAGGGCAAGGCGCACCTGCAATTGATACCAAGAGACACCGTCGGTCCCCCCACCGCCGGCGGTCACGGCAAGGGCGAGCTGGTCATGGACAGAAACGCGACGCTCTGGGTCTGCGTGGTCGGCGGTGGTCCAGGCACGTGGAGGAGGTTCCAGACGGCCGCCACCTGAGGGTCTTGCTGTATCGCCTCGCGAGGGCCGGAGGTTCGCGCCCCGGCCCTCCAGGGGCGGATTAGCTATTAGCTATCAGCTTTCAGCTTTTGGCGGTGAGAAGCCGCCGGCTTTTGGCGACGGCTGGTGGCTATGTCTGGGGAGGAACTGTTCGTATGGAGACTGCTGTGGACGAACGTCCGGATCGGCTCTTTTTCGAGGAGGCGCAACGCTTCTCTTTGTGGATAAGGGTTATCGTGCTGGTGCCGGTCTTTGCGCTCGGTCTTCCGGCTTGCGTGATGTGGTTTGGCGATGATGGGGGTCCCGGTCTCGTCGGGATGTTGTTCACGGTGCTCGCACTGTTCGCCCTCGTTGGTGCGGCGCTGACCTTTATGATGCGGCTCGACACCAGGCTCGACTCGGGCAACCTCAGGCTCTGGATCCACCCACGCAGGTGGAGCTTGCTGCCCGGGCGAATGACGCGGAAGGACATAGCCGTCAGCGACATCTCGCGGTGGCGGGTGCGTACCTACAATGCGCTGTCGGGTACGGAATACTGGGGGTGGCACGTCTGGGGCCTTGGCGTCGCGAGAGGGGGCAGGTTCCTCTACATGATGAGGCCAGACAACCCCATAAGAGGACGCGGGGTGCAACTCCAGCTGGCGAGCGGCGAGAGGGTGCTCGTTGGATCGGGGCGCCCCGAAGAGCTGGAGCACGCTATTACCACGGCCAAGAACGCAAGCCGGTAGCCGCCGGATACGACGAAAACAGGAAGGTCAGGGGCAGGCGGAGGCACCCACGCGCGGATGCCAGGGGCACGGTCCTCGAAGCCAGGGCTACACAGCGCTTCGAGCCGTGCAAGTCCTCCGGGAACGGGAACCCGGCCCGGCAGGCGCCCACCCTCGGCAAAACCGGCCACCCGAGAAGATGCCGAATCTGGTTGTATGGTCTCCTAGTCTGTTTGTGGGCCAACATGCCGCACCTTCTCCCTTTCCCCGTCATTCCCGCGAAAGCGGGAATCCACGCCCGCCGAAGACGTGGGTCTCTGCGTTCTGGGGGCAAGATCCACCCGGGTTACGTATGATGCCTTGCCGCCTTCGCCCCGCTCGACACTCCCCGAACCCCCGCCCTTTATTTACCTGGCGCTGCTATGTATAATGCTGTCAGGTATATACGGACGAGATCGCCAGCGTTGCGGGACGCGTGGGGTCGTAGGGAGGATTATGGAGATCAACAAGGATCTGGTAGCCGCATCTTCGACCCCTATGGTGCTTGCGATCCTGGCCGAGGAGGACAGCTACGGTTACGCTATCCTCCAACGCGTACGGGAGTCGTCGGGGGGGCATATGGAGTGGACGGACGGGATGCTCTACCCTGTTCTGCACCGGCTCGAGCGGCTCGGCCACATCGAGGCGCGGTGGGAGGTCGCGCAGAGCGGGCGCCGGCGCAAGTACTACCGTATCACCTCCCGGGGGCGGGCCCAGCTCGCTGAGGAGCGCAGGCAGTGGCAGGCTGTGGACGCCACGCTACGGGGCATCTGGCAGGCGTTCGTCCCGTCCCTAGTCTCGGCCCGCCACCCGGCGCCGGCCCTGGCACCTCCTGGGGATGCCTGACGATGTCGGAGCCGGGTGAGGGGGTATCTCTAGAGGAGCAGATCGGGCAGTGGCGGGGCTACCTCCGCCACCGGCGGGCGATCCACCCCGTCGACGTGGCCGAGCTGGAAGACCATCTGCGCGAACAGGTAGCGGTTCTGGTCGAGGCGGGGCTAACCACCGACGAGGCGTTCCTTGTGGCGGTCAAGCGCATGGGCAAGCTCGACGCGCTCTCGCGGGAGTTCGCGCGCGAGCATTCGGACCGACTCTGGAAGCAGCTCGTCGTCGTTCCCTCAGATCCCGAGGACGCGAGGCCCCGGGTCAGGACGGATGCCCTCGTCGCCTTCTGTGTTGCGATTGCGGCGGCCGTGCTCATCAAGCTGCCGGCGCTATTTGGGATCCAGCTGGGTGACGAAGAGGAGGCCGGCTTCTACCTCCGCAACCTGAGCCTCTTCGTGCTGCCCCTCCTGAGCGGCTATTTCGCCTGGAAACGGCGGCTCGATGCCAGCACCATTCGCCTGCTGGTCCTCGCTTTCGTCTTGGCCGGCGTGTTCGCCAACGTCTACCCGTTCGTCCCTGGCGGCTCCACAGAGATCCTCACCGGGCTGCACCTGCCGATCGCTCTCTGGCTGGTGGTTGGCCTCGCGTACGCCGGCGACCGCTGGAGCCAGGTCGGGGGACGCATGGACTTCGTCCGGTTCTCCGGTGAGCTGTTCATCTACTACGTGTTGATCGCCCTCGGCGGTGGCGTCCTCATGGCGTTCATGGCGACCATCTTCCGGTCCATCGGCATCGATATCGAACCCTTCTTCGAGTCGTGGCTGCTGCCGTGCGGCGTGGTCGGGGCCGTCGTGGTCGCCTCCTGGCTGGTCGAGGCCAAGCAGAGCGTGATCGAGAACATGGCCCCCGTGTTGACGCGCCTCTTCACGCCCCTGTTCGCCGCCGTGCTTGTTACGTTTCTCGGGACCCTGCTGTGGACCGGTCGCGGGGTCGGTATCGACCGGAACGTGCTTATCGTCTTCGATCTGCTCCTCGTGATCGTGCTCGGTCTTCTGCTCTACTCGGTCTCGGCCCGGGACCCCCAATCGCCACCAGGCGTCTTCGATGTGTTGCAGGTCGTTCTGGTGGTCAGTGCCCTGCTGGCCGACGCGCTGGCGCTGTGGGCAATCGCCGCGCGCATCACCGAGTTCGGCTACAGCCCGAACCGCGTCGCCGCCGTGGGCTTCAACGTGATACTTCTGGTCAACCTGGCGTGGTCGGCGATGCTCTACGTCCGATTTCTACGGGGACGCGGACCGTTCACGGACCTCGAACGGTGGCAGACGGCCTACCTTCCCGTCTACGCCGGGTGGGCTGCGGTCGTCGTGATCGCCTTTCCCCCGATTTTCGGGTTTGTTTAGCCTTCAGCTGTCAGCCTTCAGCTATCAGCTTTTGGGGCAGATTGCTCTAGCGGCGCGGTTCGACGGGGGTGGACGTACCCAGTACCTGTCCGGATGAATCCCGGGCTCGGACGGCGACGTGCGGTTCTTCGGTACGGGCTGCGATGGCCGTCTCGAAGCCATCTCTGGGGATAGAGCCAAGGGGTTCAAGCCGGTCGGGATGTGGGCCGGCGAGCACTTCCCAGCTCTCTACCTCCGTGGCGCCGTTCCAGCTGGCGTAGATCGTTACCTCGTCATCGGATTTACGGTCTGCGGCAACGTCGGGGGCCGCTTCGGGTTGACCCTTCCACGGGAGGCGGAAGGCCCGGTAGGAGTCGTCGTCGGGCGGTATGCTGGCGTCGAAGAGGAGCTCACCATCTTGGGAGAATTCTGAGACCACGGGCTCACTTCCCCACCCTACCACCACGTTGCCGTTTGGTAGCACCTGCATGTTGCCCTGCGAGGTCGAGACAAGAGCGTCCGGATGGGTGTAGGAGCGTACCAGGGTTGCCTCCATCGAATCCTCGTCTAGGTCCACCACGATCCCGCGCGACTCGGGGTGTACCTGGGGTCCCGCTCCGTTGTCGAAGATGGAGATGGTGCCGTCTGGCTGGCGGCGGGCGTCATGCTGCCAGAAGGTGCGGGTGCCCTCCCCCATCTCGAAGTCGCTCTTCTTGCCGCTGAGGCGCCACATCACCTCCCCGCTCTTGCGGTCTATCTTGTAGATGGCCGAGGTGTTTCGGGCTGAGATGAGGAGGTTGTCGTCGTGGTCCACGTCTATGGAGTTGATGTGGAAGTAGTCAAGCTGGGGGCTGTAGTAGTTGTCGATGTAGGACTCCTCGACGTCGACGTGGTCGAGGCTGTGCCACTCGAAGAGGACCTCGCCGGTCTCGACGTCCACCTCCTGGGCTATGCCCTCGATCACCCTCCCCCCCACGGGGCCGCCGAGGTATGAGAGGTCCTGGTCCACCAGGTCGTAGACCGTGATCAGGGCCGTGCCCTGTGGGGAGAGTAGAAAGTCGTGTTGGTTCGCCTTGAAACCGTTGCCGGCCTGGACCCGCTTCACCTCCCGGTAAGACCCGTCGAGCATCACGTTCACTCCTACGCTTGGCCGGGGCGTGGGCTCCCCCTCCCACCAGGTCAGCACAGGCTCGCCCCGGTACTCCTGAACCCTGAAGTTCAGCGCGTACAGGCCATTCCGAAACCAGACGGGCTTGCCCATATCGTCGACGATCAGCGGCCCGTGCTGCCCCTTACCCAGCTTGGGGGAGATGAAGACGTGGCCGGCGGCCCGTCCTTCCGCCCGCGTACGGACCGTGACCGCGGGCGGCCGGAGATCCGGGCGCGAGCGGAAGCTCCACGCCCGCCCGTCGGGCCCCGACGGAACATCCCGCGCCGGCCACACCTTCGAAGCACCCGAGCTCCCCCCACCTTCAGGGCTTCCGCCCTTCGAGCCGCCCTCCCGAGGGTCACAGCCCGTCAGGGCCAGACAGGCGACGCCTGCGCCCGTGGCTGCAAGAAACTGTCGGCGGGTGAACCTGGTACCCATAGCGTAACTCTACAGCACGCTCCGGCTTCGCTCCGCTACGCCTACGCTTGTCAGCACACTACGGCCTGTCGGCCTCCGTTTGTCAGCACGCTCGGGCTTTTGCCCTCGCTTGTCAGCAAAGCTTCGCCCGGCTCCGCCTGGCTCGCT
>DASUPX010000261.1:0-11325 GCA_036280905.1 Rubrobacter sp.
ACGATGATCCCCATCGTGGCCATACTCGGCGCGGTCATCGTGGGCACGGGAGCGGCCGCAGCCGGCGAGATAGGCGTCGGTGCGATTCTGGGCGCCCCGTTCTTGCTGGCCACACTGGCTTTGTTCCTGGTGGGGCTCTCGGCCATCGTCTACAAAGATCGCAGAAAGTCGGGGGACGAGGTCATCGCGGACCGCGAAGTGACCATACCGGACCTCGGTTTCTTTCTCGTCTGCTACACGCTGGCCACCGGGGCCGGCGTCGTGCGCTTGCCCCTGGTCCTGAAGATTATTCTGGCCATACTGCTCCTCCTCGCCTACGCGTATTACGTCATCCGAACCATAAGGAAGGGCGGAAGCGCGACCGAGGGAGAGGCCCCCGAGAACCTCACCCTCTGGCCCTTCGGCTCAACCGCGCCGACGTGGGCCGTGGCGACCCAACTCGTCGGCACGGTCGTCGTGATGGGCTTCGGCGCCCACTTCTTCGTCGATGCCGTAGGGCACATGTCGTTGGCCGTCGGCATCCCGGCAGGCCTCATTTCGCTGGTCCTGGCGCCGCTGGCAACGGAGCTTCCCGAAAAGTTCAACTCGATCATCTGGATGAGGAACAACAAAGACACCCTCGCCCTGGGCAACATAACGGGCGCGATGGTGTTCCAGAGTACCATCCCCGTTTCTATAGGCATACTGTTTACACCGTGGGAACTTGGCTTCCTGAGCGCGTTCTCCGCCGTCCTAGCCCTCGCCTCTGGCGTGGTCTTTATTGGCTTCCTGCTGCGCCAGAGGCCGCTGCGCGGATTCGTCATGCTCGGCGCGGGTTCGCTGTACGTGGTCTTCCTGGTCGCCGCGGTTTTCGCCGTCATCGCCGCTTGATATCTCCCAGCCGGTAGCCGGCACGATTGGCTGGTAAACTCATATCCTTTGTGAAGATAGCGATCATGGAGACGCGAGCCTAGATGGAACTATTCAGTGGCGCGGTGCTGGCCCACCTCGTGGAGGTGTTCTGGGTGAACATCATCCTCTCCGGCGACAACGCGGTGGTCATCGCCATGGCCGTACGCACCCTGGAGGGTACCAACCGTCGCAGGGCCGTGTTGTGGGGCGCGGCGGGGGCCGTGGTGTTGCGTCTGATCTTCGCCGCGGTGATCGCCTTCTTGCTGCACGTGCCCCTGTTGCAGGTGGTCGGGGGCGTCTTGCTCATCTGGATCGCCTGGCAGCTGGTCCGCGACGGCGGCGGCGAGGGCGACGACATCAAGGCTGGGCAGAGCACGTGGGAGGCGATAAGGATCATCATCGTGGCCGACGTCGTTATGTCTTTGGATAACGTGGTCGCCCTCGTCCAGGCGGCAGAGGTCGGCTCAGAGGTCAACTACGCAATACTCGGTATAGGACTGATCACGACGGTGCCTCTGGTCGTGTTCGGGGCCACCCTGCTAACGTCGCTCTTGAACCGGTTCCCGGTGCTGGTCTACCTCGGGGCCAGTCTGCTTGTTTACCTGGCTATCGAGATGTTCTTCGAGGACGTGGTCACCCATCCCTACCTGGAGCCCTTCATGAGGATCGAGTGGATCGTCGGGATCGGGGCCGCCGCGTTGTTCGTGTTGATCGCGTGGCTGGCGGGGCGGAAGGCGGGAGGGCTCGCCGAGGACCGAAAGGGCGCCGGAGACGGTCCCAACGCAGATTAGAGCGGTTTGCCGAACGACTGGCCCTGTGGAGAGCGAGCTATCAGCGGTCAGCCATCAGCCGGGAAAACCCGACCGCGAAAGCCGACGGCTATCTTCGAGAAGGGACGTTCCTCCGCAAACCACTGTAGGGCGTTTCGTAGGGGACCATGCAGCACGTGAAACACGGGTTCGACATCTGCAAGCGACGCCCACCGTGGGCTTCAGCCGCGGTTCAGGAGCCTCGCCAGTAGCGTCCTGTTCCTGAGGCGTTCGAGCTCTGAGGAGCTCTCCTCCAGTTCCCGTTCGACGTGGGCTATGTGCTCGATGCGTTCCATCAGCATCAGCCTCTCTTCGGCGGCGGCCCTGAGCTCCAGTACCTCCCCCGTGAGGCGTCTACGCTCCTCTACGGAGTCCTTCAACTCTCGCTGAAGCCTCAAGTTGGTGGCGCGGACCTCCTTTAGCTGGCCCGCGAGCCGTCCCGCCTCCTCGCGCGCCCGGGCCAGCTCGCCGGCGATGGCGGCCGCCCCGGCCCTGCTCCTGACCGTCTCCAGGGACACCTTCCCGTCCGCGCCGGCCAGGGCTTGCGCTTCCCCTTCGGGTACATCCAGAAAACGGGCCGCCTCGGCTACCGGGATGGAGGGTTCCGGCACCGCTCAGTCCAGGCCTGCGTCCGCGCCCGGCGAGGGCTCTGCCGCATGCCCAGCACCCTCGATGGCGTCCCCGATACGACCGAGCTCCTCGTCTCCCCCGGCGTAAGAAACCGCCACGAGCCCCTTCTCCGAGTCGACGTTCACCAGGTCCACGAAATTCAGGCGCGTCAAAGCCCGCTGCAGCTTCTCGGCTTCCTCCGCCCCCGCGAGGTCGTTCACCAGAAAAGTTACGTCAGGCACATCGCTCCCTTCGGTTGCTCGGTTTTCAGCTGTCAGCCTTCAGCTGTTAGCACTCTACCGACGTAGCGTGGTCGTCGCACGATCACGCTGCCATTCCAGGAGGGTAAGTTTGGTCTATCGACGGTCCGTTGTCATCCACAAGGTTCGCCAGACCATTCCTGGCTGAAAGCTGATAACTAAGAGCTGACAGCTGAAACAGCTATTCCTCCGGCTGTTCTCGGGGCCTCACTGTGAGCGGGATTTCCTTGTTGCCCCGCAGGACGCGTAGCGTGGTGTCCTGGCCTATGGAGGAGACGTCTAGCAGGTTCAGGAGGTCGTCGTTGGAGTGGACGGGCTCTCCCTTCATGCCGACGATCACGTCGCCGGGTCTCACGCCCGCGCGTTCGGCAGGGCTGTTCGGGGCGACGTTTCTCACGCCGGCACCGCCCGCGAACTCGCCCTGGGCCTGGTGGCTCTCCACCACGACCCCAAGAAAGGCGCGGCGCACCCGACCCTCCATCACGAGGGTGAATACGACGCGGCGAAACGTTCCCGAGACGGGTACGGCGAAGCCTATGCCCTGCGCGCCGCCGATGATCGCCGTGTTGATGCCGACAACGCGGGCCGCGGCGTCGGCCAGAGGCCCCCCCGAGTTGCCCGGGTTGATGGCGGCGTCCGTCTGGATCACGTTCTCTATAAGCCTGCCGCTCTCGCCCCTGATGGACCGTCCCAGGGCGCTCACCACCCCGGTCGTGACGCTCCGCTGGAAACCGAGGGGGTTCCCGATGGCCACGACGAGCTGGCCGACCGCGAGGTCCTCGGCGTCTCCTAGCGTGGCCACCGTCGGCTCCTCTTCGGGGTCGAAGCGGACTACTGCGAGATCGCTCGGCGGGTCGTCGCCCAGCACCTCGGCCGGCGACGACGACCCGTCAGAGAGCGTTACCTGTATGTCCCCACCCGGGTTTCCGGACCTGCGTCCGCGCAGGCCGCGGACCACGTGGCTGTTCGTGATGGCGGTGGCCGAGTCACCCGCGACCCCGAGGATCACGCCGCTTCCCCCGCCACGACCGTCGGGCAATCCGACCGAGATCACGGCCGGCTCGAGCTTCTCTGTTACGTCACGTACCGCCTGCGAGTAGGCATCGAGCTCCGCGCTTTCGAGCCTCGAACTCGCCGACAAATTCTCGAAGATCTCCATGTTCAGTTTGTACCGCACCGCCCCGGGCGCGCCACCCGGAAGAACGGCCAGGTATCAGGTAACCCACCCGCCGGAGATCGGTATCACCTGCCCCGCCAGGAAACCGCTTGCGCCGGTGGCGAGGGCCAGCACGAGCTCGGCGGCCTCCTGGCCATCACCGATTCGCCCGGCGGGAATCTGGGACTCGAACTGCTCCCTGACCTCATCGTCTTCGAGCATCTCGGAGGTGTAGTACATGTTGTTCGCGATGTGCGCCGGGCCCATGGCGTTGACCTGTACGTTGTGGGGCGCAGCCTCTGTGCCGACCACCTGCAGGAACGCGTTCTGGGCGCCCCTGGCGGCGCTATACACGCTCAGGCCCGGGATAGCACGCAGCGGCGGCGTCGCGCTCGTGACGCCAACGATCTTTCCGGAGCGGCGCTCGATCATCTGGGGCAGCGCGGCACGCACGAAACGCAAGAGCGGCCAGACCAGCTCCTGAAGGTAGGCCTCGAAATCCGAGTCCTCGAACTCGGTGGTCTCCGTCAACATGTTGGTCACGGGCATCATGCTCGGCGGGCCCGCGAAGTTGGCGACCAGCACATCGATCCTACCCGCCTCCTCGACCACGCTCTTGATGGTGGCCGGATCAGTGTAGTCGGACTGGTCGGCGATGACGTCGGCCCCCTCCTCCCTGAAGAGCTCGACGACCGGCGGGCCGATGTAGCGCTCAGCGTGCGTTACGAGTACCCGACGGCCTTCAAGACGGCCACTCATCGACCTCGCCTCCGATTACACTTCTGTGGTCTGCGGAACATAGCGGCCCCACCCCTCCCTGGTTGCTCGCCTTACCGGTTCTCCATTCACTATACAAGAGCCCCGCAGCACGGACCCTTACAGGTCCTTGATCCTCACCGCGCGCCCTGCCTCCCCCCGCGTGCTCGGGGTGGTGCCCACTGTGGATATAATCGTCGCCATGAAACCGTTGGATCCACGTCTCTTCGCCGCGATACTGGCCGCCGGGTCGGCGAGGCTCGCGAGCCGCACGTTAAAGACCGGTGGGGGGTCCACGATGCCAGGGGTCGTAGCACGGAGGGTGGACCCGAAGGTGCTGACCAAGCTCTCGCGCCGGCTCTCTGGGGGGTCGGCGGCGATCACGGGCACCAACGGCAAGACGACCACCACCAGGATGGTCTCCACGATACTGCGTTCCGCGGGTATCAGGGCCGTCAACAACTCGACGGGCGCGAACCTGGTGACCGGCGTAACCGCGGCGCTCGTGGCTGATTCGGGCCTATCGGGCACGCCGTCTTCAGAGATGGGGCTCTTCGAGGTGGACGAGGCGAGCGTCCCCAGGGTGGCTGCCGAGGCGGAGATCCGGATCCTCGCCGTCCTGAACCTCTTCAGGGATCAGCTCGACCGCTACGGGGAACTTGCCTACACGGGGAAGGTGATCTCCTCTTCTTTCGGCGACCTGCCGCGGGACGGCGCGGTGGTACTGAACGCCGACGACCCACTGGTGGCGAGCCTGGGGCGCTCCGCCGGAAGGCCGGTCTTCTACGGCGTGGACGAACCAGCCCTCGACACCGGGCGTCTGCAGCACGTCGCCGACTCGAAAGACTGCCCCTTGTGCGGCACCGCCCTCGACTACGGGACCGTCTACATGGGGCACGTCGGCGTCTATGACTGTCCCCGTTGCGACTTCTCGCGCCCCACACCCGACTACCGGGCGAGCCGGGTACGGCTCGAAGGGGCCGGGGGCTCGAGCTTCCTACTCTCGACCCCGAAGGGCGAGGTGGAGGCGAAAGTGTCCCTTCCCGGCCTCTACAACGTCTACAACGCGCTCGCGGCGGCGGCGGTGGCGGGCGAAGCCGGTGTCGGGCTCCAGGAGATATCGCGCGGGCTCGGGGAGTTCGGCGGCGCTTTCGGCAGGGTCGAGCGGGTAAGGGCCGGGGATAGGGAGGCCTTCCTGCTGCTCATCAAGAACCCCGTCGGCTTCAACGAGATCCTACGCACCTTCGTCACGGGCGCCGACGCCAAAAACGTCCTGATAGCCATAAACGACAACGACGCCGACGGCCGCGACGTCTCCTGGCTCTGGGACGTGGACTTCGAGATGCTCGCCGACGCCCGCGCCGAAGGAAAAACAGACGCTGCCCCCTTCACCGTCAGCGGCATCAGGGCCCGGGACATGGCCGTGCGCCTCAAGTACGCCGACCTCCCCGTGGGCCCCGTAATCCCCGACCGCAGAGAGGCAATAAAGACCGCCCTCGAAGCCACCCCGCCGGGCGAAACGCTCTACGTGCTACCCACCTACACAGCTATGCTAGAGATACGCAAGACGCTGAGCGAGATGGGATATACGCATCCGTTCTGGGAGGATTAGCAGTCAGCAGTCAGCAGTCAGCAGTTAGCTATCAGCGGTCAGCCAGAAACGTTGGCCGACGTATCGTTGGAACGAGGCATTAACCCGACGGGTGGGCTTGCAGCAACGACCAACATGTTCGAGACTTCGATGCGAAACACTGCGCAAAAATGGCTGAAAGCTGATAGCTAAAAGCGCCGACCGAAGGGAGGCAAAATGCTAACCATCCACCACCTCTACGCCGACATGATGAACCTGTACGGGGACAGGGGCAACGTTATCTCCATAAAGAAGCGTTGCGAGTGGCGCGGTATCTCCGTGGACGTCATAGACGTTGGGCTTGGGGAGAAGATAGAACCGACGGGCTGCGACCTGTTCCTCTTCGGCGGTGGGCAAGACAGGGAGCAGGCCTTGCTCGCCGAAGATCTCGCGGGCTCCAAGGGGGCCGACCTCAGGGCCATCGTGGAGGACGGAGGGGTGGTACTCGGGGTGTGCGGCGGGTATCAGCTTATGGGTCACTCCTACGAGACGCCCGAGGGCGAGAAGCTGCCTGGCGTGGGCATCTTCGATCTCCACACGGAGCCGAGGAAAGTCGACGAGGAGCGCCTGATCGGGAACGTGCTCGTCCGCATCGAGGCCCCCGAAACCGGCGGCACGCGCGAGATCGTCGGTTTCGAGAACCATGGCGGACGGACGTATCTGGGCGACGGTCTCGGGCCGCTTGGCGAGGTCATCGTGGGTTATGGCAACAACGGCAAAGACGGCACCGAAGGGGCGAGGCGGCTCAACGCCTACGGTACCTACCTGCACGGCTCCCTGCTACCCAAGAACCCCTGGCTCACCGATCAACTGATACTGAACGCCATACGCCGGGTGGACGAAGGCTTCGAACTCGAGCCCCTCGACGACGCGACGGAGCGCGAGGCTTTCTCCTCGGTGGCCGGGCGCGTGTCCGGCAGGCGCTAGGGTACTCAGAAGCTCTCGACCGCTGGCCGCAGGTCCAGCTCCAGGGTCCAGGCCGTGGGGTCTTGCGAATGGAGTTGCCAGTAGGTTTCGGCGATGGCGTCGGGGGAGAGAAACGTGTGCTCCTCCCGACCGGGGGACATCTCGCGGACCCTCGGGGTGTCGATCTGGCCGTCCACTATCACGTGCGAGACGTGGATGCCCTGTGGCCCGAACTCCCGCGCCATGGACTGCGCGAGCGCCCTCAAGCCGAACTTGCCGACCGCGAGCGCCGAGAAGCGTGCCGAGCCGCGCAGGGCGGCGGTGGCTCCCGTCAGGAGGACCGTGCCTCGTTCCGCCTCGACCATGGCCGGGAGTACCTGCCGGGCCGCGTAGAAGGCCCCCGCGCAGTTGGCCCGGAAGCACGCGTCGAACTGCTCCGGTGAGAGGTCCAGTATCCCGCCCATCTGGAAGGCACCCGCGTTGTAGATGAAGACCTCGGGGTCCCCAAGCTCGCCGCGCACCAGCTCGAAGGCGGAGGCCACGGAGTCGGGGTCCGTGGCGTCGGTCGAGACGGAGAGTGCCGTGCCCCCGCCGCCCTCGATCTCCTCCCTGACCCCGGCGACGCTCTCTTCCCGGCGCGCCATCAACGCGACGTCGAATCCTTCACCGGCGAAGCGCCGGGCCACCGCCGCGCCAAGCCCTGGTCCGACCCCGAGAACCGCGGCCACCCTCTCGCTCATACCCCGCTCCTTCTGTATTGTGTGTACGTGAGATCGCCGGGGAACACGTTCCCCGGGTAACCCTAATCCTGCCTCGTGGCCTCCCGATCGTCCAGCCGCAGGCCCAGTACCACCAGGTCTCTCTCGACGCCGTCGAGCTCGGCCACGCGTGGAAAATGGGCCCACTCTCGGAAACCCATCCTCTCGAAGAGCTTGATGCTTGCAGCGTTGTGGGCGAAGGCCCCCGCGGTCAGGGTCTTCAGGCCCAGCTCGGGGCCACGCCTTATGGCCTCCTCGACCAGGCGGCGGCCCAGGCCCCCGCCGCGGCGGTCTTCCCTTATGTAGACTCCGATCTCGGCGGTGGCGTGGTAGGCGGGCCTCCTGTCGAAGAACTCGCTCAGGCTCAACCAGCCGATCACCTCCCCACCCTCTTCCACCACCCAGATGGGACGCCGCGAGGGCTCGTGCTCCTCGAACCATCCCAACCTCTGCTCGATGGAGACGGGCTCGGTGTCGGCCGACACCATCCTGCCCGGGATGGTGGAGTTGTATATCTCCACGATGGCGGGCAGGTCAGCGGCGACTGCGTCGCGTATCTTCACGAGGCCGCATCCTTGCGCGCCAGCACCCAGAGCCAGGTCTCGTCCTCGTGACCCGTGCCCCCACCGGTGCGGGGCTCGGCGTAGAGGATCCCGAAGCCCGCATCGCGCAGCATCGCCAGGTTGGTGTCCGCGTCGAAGTGGCTCCACACCATGGGCGCTCCCCAGCCCTCCCAGTCTTCATCCCTGCCCTCGTAGTCCGTGATGGTCATGGTGGCGAGGAAAGCTCCGTTTGGTTTCAGCCAGCGGTGGATGCGCCCGAGCAGGGCGGGGTGTTCGGTGCGCGGAACGTGGATGATGGAGTGGAAGGCGACCACCGCGTCGAACGTCCCCGGTTCGAAGCCGACTTCGGCCATGTCGGCCTTGATGAAGGTGGCTTCTGGGACGTGGGTCCTGGCGAGATCCAGTTGCCTCGCGGAGACATCGACGCCGGTGACGGCGAAGCCCCTCTCGGCGAACCAGCGGGTTGCGGGAACGCCGGCGCCGCAGCCGAGGTCTAGCACGGCTGCCGCCGGCGGCAGGAGGGAGGCAAGGTCTTCCAGGGCCTCCTTCGAGAGCGGATCATCGCCGCTCTTGGTGGCCAGGTATTGCTCGGCTATCAGGTCGTATCCCGACTCGACGGTTCGGCGGTGGGGCCCGCTCAACGGGCCGTCACGCCCCCGTCCACGACCATGCATGCCCCTATTGTCGAGGAGGATTCGTCGGAGGCCAGGTAGGCGGCCATCGCCGCTATCTCCTCCGGCGAGACGAATCGACCGTGGGGCTGGCGAGCCTGCATGTTGCGGCGTGCCGCCTGCGGGTCTTCGTATCCCGAGGTGATGCGCCCGATCCAGGGCGTGTCCACCGTGCCTGGCGCGATGCAGTTGACCCTCACCCCCTCTTCGACGTGGTCGATGGCGGCGGCCCGGGTGATAGCGAGGATGGCGCCCTTGGCAGCGCTGTAGACGGCCCTGTCCGTTATACCGACCAGGGCCGCCACGGACGACAGGTTGATGACCGACCCGCCCCCGGAATCTCGGATGGCCGGGATGGCGTGCTTCATCCCCAGGAACGTGCCCCTCAGGCATACGTCCATCACCATCTCGTAGTCCTTCTCCGACGTGTTTGTGACGGTTCCGGCTACGCCCACCCCGGCGTTGTTTACCATCACGTCGAGGCCGTCCCATTCGTCGACGGCGGCCGCCACCAGCGCTTCGACCTCCCCTGAGCTCGTTACGTCCGTTTTCCTGACGAGGGCTTCGCCGCCCAGCTCCCTGGCGACCGCGCGCGCCGCCGTCTCGTCCACGTCCGAAACCAGCACGTTGGCGCCTTCAGCGGCGAGCCGCAGCGCTATGGCGCGCCCGATACCCGAGCCCGCGCCGGTCACTATGGATCTCTTGCCCCTCAAGCGTTCCATCTCACCCCCGAAGTGGTTGGAGCGACCAGTATAATGACGCCCCGACTGGCGGTGCAAACGCACCTTGCCGTAGGAAAGGAGACGCTTTGAACCCTTACGCACTCTGGATACAGAACCTCCCGCAGGTAGACACGCCCTTCGACGGTATGGATGGGCGGATGATCTCCGGCCCCGACGGCCAAGCGGTGTTTTTCCGGGCAGCGGAGAGGGTGGAGGTTCCTGCCCACTCCCACGGCGCGCAGTGGGGTGTGGTTGTGAGCGGCCTTCTCCATCTGACCATAAACGGCGAAGAGGGCACCTACAGGCCAGGCGAGACCTACGACATACCGGACGGCGCGGAACACTCGGCCATCCTCGAGGCCGAAACGTGCGTCATAGACGTCTTCGCCGACCCCGACCGCTACAGCCCGAAGTAGCGCCGCGGCGCTACTTCTCGCGAATCCTCTCTATTCCTTCCCGCAGGACGCTTGCGTAGAGCCAGATGTCGCCCCAGTAGGCCACGCACCGGAATCCCTGATCTAGCTGGGACCGGGCCTCCTCTACGCTGGTTGACATGATTCCAGGCGCCTTGCCGTTGTCGGCGCAGGCTTCGAGAAAGCGGTCGACGGCGCGCAGGTAGTCGGGATGGTCGAACTGGCCGGGGATGCCAATAGAGTTCGTCAGGTCGTTGTGGCCTATCCAGAGAACGTCCACTCCATCAACGGCGGCAATCTCCTCGACGTTCTCGATGCCGTCGGTGGTCTCTATCTGGGCGATCAAGAGCGTCTCGTCGTTGGCCTGCTGCATACTCGAGACCACATCTTCGGCGGCCTCGTAGTCGTCGTGACCGATGCCGAAGGCCGCACCGCGCTCGCCCTCCGGCGGGTATTTAGCCGCGGTGACGACGGCGCTGGCCTGCTCCGCGGTCTCTACCATGGGCACCATGACGCCGGAAGCCCCGACGTCGAGCGGACGCGAGATAAAGTGGTGCTGGGTCGAGGGCACCCGCACCAGCGGTACGAGCTCGGCCGCCCGGGCCGTGGCCATGAGCATCCGGATCGTCTCGATGCCCCAGCCAGAGTGCTCCTGATCGAAGACAACGAACTCCGCCCCGGCAGAGGCGGCGATGCGCGCCACGCCCGGCGTGGCAAACTCGAAGACCATGGTCCCAAGCGCCGTGCCCCCTTCTTCCAGGTTGCGCTTGAGCGGGTTGGGCTTCATGGGCTTTCCATCCTTCCTGCGTACATGGCGAGCTTATCTCTCCAACGCGGCGAGGCCAGCACTTCCCGGTTGACCACGTTGTCGGGGACGCGTCCAGCCGCCACGTCGAGGACGCTTTCGCAGGCGCTACGGCCGTTCCCAAGGGCCAGCTCGTCGGTCCAGGCCAGGGCATGGGGGGCACACACCACGTTGGGAAGCGAGAAGATAGGGTCGTTCGGGTCGGCGGGCTCCTCCTCGAACACGTCGAGACCGGCACCAGCGAGGCGACCGGCGCGCAGTGCCCCGGTCAAAGCCGCCTGGTCGACGATCTGGCCTCTGGAGGTGTTGATCACGAACGCCGTACTCTTCATGAGGTCAAGCCGCCCCGCGTCGAGCAGGTGGTGGGTCTCGGGTG
>DASUPX010000262.1:0-4697 GCA_036280905.1 Rubrobacter sp.
CGATCCGTAACGGCGGCTTCGACAACCCACTTCTTCCGGGCATCGAATCTCTAGAGCGGAAGGGTGCTGGCCGCAGTGGGATCTGGCTGACAGCGAGCCAGGCGGAGCCGGGCGAAGCGTTGCTGACAAGGCGCGTAGCGCCGTGCTGACAAGCGAGGCCGCAGGGCCGAGCGTGCTGACAAGCGTAGGCGCTAGCCGAAGCGTGCTACTGAAATTGCAGGTAGTCAACGCCTTTCAGGTCGAGCCAGTAGCGTCTGGGGTTCTCGTCCTGGCGGACAATGCGGATCAGGGGGCTATCGCATGAGGAGCAGCGAAGAACGGTGCCTATCTCGGTCACGTAGGCCATCTGGGCGCCGACCTCGCCCGTGGCGCCGCACTGTACACAGGCCGCCCTTGCGGTGGTGATCTCGAAGGCGAAGACCTCTTCTAGGATGCCTGCTGTGGCGTTGCCGTCGAGCCTCTGTTCATCCATCTCTAGCCTCCTGTGGGTCCGAAGCGTTCGGTTTTGACCCGGGCGGGGTCATGGCCCAGCTCTACAAGCGCCGTCGCCACGGTCTCGACCAGCGGCGTGGGGCCGCATACGAAGGCGAGCGGGCGCTCTTCGGGCTGGTAGGCCACTTCCCGGAGCATCTCTGCGTCGATCCTGCGGTCGTAGCCGGACCAACCTTCCGGCCTGGAGCGGGTGAGGGTGTGGACCACCTCCAGCGTCCCGTCGCCGGCGGCGAGGGTCTCCAGCTCCCCGCGGAAGATGATCTCGGGGTAGGAGCGAGAGGAGTAGAGCAGCCTGACAGGTGTGTCGCTGCCCGCCGCCTCACGGTGTCTGACCATCGCCATGAGCGGCGCGATACCGGACCCCCCGGCGACGAGAAGCAGCGGCCCGCCCTCTTCCGCATCCCAGGCGAACCAGCCCCCGACGGGGCCGCGCAACTCGAGACCGTCTCCGACACGCAACTCGTCCGTCAGGTAGGGGGAGACCTCGCCATCGTCGAGGCGCTCGACTACGAGCTCGACCCGGTCGTTCTCTGGTGCCGATGCTATGGAGTAGCTGCGCTCTGCCTGGTAGCCGTCCTCGGCGGTGAGCCTGATGTCCATGTGCTGGCCGGCCCTGTGGCCCCGCCACCCTGGCACATCCACGAAGAGGCTCCTGGTTCGCGGCGTCCTGGGCCTGGTCTCGGCGATCTCGCCTACCCGCCAGGTGAGCCTGCGTGTGGTTCCCACCACGCTAGTCGCCCCAGTAACGCTGTTCGCGCCAGGGGTCGCCGAAGTTGTGGTAGCCGAGAGATTCCCAGAATCCGGGCTCATCTCCGTTCATGAGCCTCAGGCCGCGCACCCACTTGGCGCTCTTCCAGAAGTAGAGGTGGGGGACGAGCAGTCGCGCCGGGCCGCCGTGCTCCGGCGCCAGCGGCTCACCCTCGTAGGTGTGGGCGATCCAGGCCTTCCCCCCCGTGACTTCCTCCAGCGGGAGATTTGTCGTGTAGCCCCCGTCGGAATAGGCGAGGACGTAGCCGGCTGCGGTCTCTACCCCTTCCAGCAGGGTATCTACCGACACGCCTTCCCAGGTGGTATCCAGCTTCGACCACTTGGTGACGCAATGGATGTCTCGCGTAAGCCTCTCCGAAGGCAGCGCCTGGAACTCGTCCCACGACCATGTCTGTGGCCCGTCGACCTCGCCCTCGATCGTGAAGCTCCACTCCAAGAGCGGCGTTCGTGGCGTCGGGCCCGCGGAGAGAACGGGGAACCCGTCGACCAGGTACTGTCCTGGCGGCACGCGCTCCGAGGTACCCTCCGGCTCGCGCCTACGACCGCGGAAACCGCGGGAGATAAACCCTCTGCCCATGCCGATACCCCCTGTCGTTCCGTTCCGTCTGGAAGACCTAATTCTGGCACGACGCCGGAGACGGGGTCAACTACAATTGGCCAGATGAACCTCGGAACCAGACGGGACAGGCTCTTGCCCGATGGCGTACCCCGCTACGTCTGACTCTACGACGACGGCGGCGTGACCGCCGAGCGCTACACCGCTGTTTTCACAGGGCTCCTCTCGCTCAAGAAACCGGGAGAGTACACCTACCTGCGCATGAACGATAACCCGCTCGCTTCGGGGCACAACACCATTCGTCAGGGCCGGCCACCTTATGGCGAGTTGGGATGGGAGATCCCCTACAAAGACCTTCCCGAGGAGTGCCAGGGGCTGGTCCTGGACACCTACCGCCAGATGTGGCGTCTCTAAACCCCTCAACCCCAGTAGGAGCGGTTCGTGAACCGCCCAACGACGAACCAACCGCCTTGCCATAGCGTTACGATGCTCCTTGTAGAGGGTACGAAAGACAACACCTACCGACCCCCGAGGAGGACCCTGTGGACATCAGCCCCGAAGAGGCGAAGCAGTACTTCGAGAACGTAGAATATCCGGCGAGCAAGGATGACCTCGCCTCCGCCGCCGAAGACACCGGAGCACCGGAAGAGCTTGTGGAGCGGCTACGTACCCTTGGACGGCCAGACTTCTCGGGAGTCGACGAGGTTGTGGCCGAGCTGGAATCTTCTCCAACCTCCGGGTGATCCCGTGCCAGAGAACCAGCACCTGACCCTGCCCAGAAGGAATGACGACCCAGATTTCGAGTCGGGTTCCATCTTTTTCGTGGGAACGGCAACGGTGGTGATCCGGTACGCGGGCTTCACCATCCTTACAGACCCGAACTTCCTGCACTCTGGCGATCACGTTCACCTGGGCTACGGGCTTACCTCAAAGCGGCTCACCGACCCTGCCATGGAGATAGAAGACCTGCCGCCGCTCGACTTTGTCTTGCTTTCGCACCTGCACGGGGACCACTTCGACCGCGTCGCCGAGCGAAAGCTAAACAAGGCCACCCCGATAATCTCGACGCGTCACGCCACCCGCTACCTCGAAAAGGTGGGCTTCACCCGGACCCGCGCGCTAGAGACCTGGGAGCCCATAGAGGTAGTGAAAGGCAGGGCCAACCTGCGCCTGATCGCCATGCCTGGCACCCACGGACCGGGCCCTTTAGGTGCCGTGCTCCCGCCGGTCATGGGGAGCATGTTGGACTTCAGGGACGAGGCGGGGAAAGTCCATCTCCGGATGTATATCAGTGGAGACACCCTGATCCACGACCGCCTGAGAGAGATTCCACGCCGCTTCCCCGACGTGGACCTTGCGCTTCTGCACCTCGGCGGAACGAAAGTGCTTGGCATAGTGGTGACCATGGATGCGGAGCAGGGCCTGGAGGCCATGAGGCTAATAGACGCCAGAACCACGCTCCCCATCCATTTCAATGACTACGAAGCCTTCGAATCACCGCTGGAGGACTTCCAGCAAGCCGTAAAGGAAGCCGACCTCGAAGACCGGGTCCACTACCTGGCCCACGGCGACACCTACGAATTCGAAACGAAGAGCGCACCAGTCAAAGATTGATGCCAGGAACACACCAACACCTGTAGGGGCGGGTTTCAAACCCGCCCAGTATCGCAACGCCCGGCCTGAGCTACCTACGGTATGCGGCGTTCAGGCCGGGGACGAGAGCCCGGCGTCAGTCCGCCGTAGCCCCGGAGACCAGTGGGAAGCCTTCGAGGATCTGTCGCAGATGCATCACCTGTCGGGGGATGAACTCCGCAATAGTGAACCCGACGACGTCCGCGGCCCCGTCGACGTCGGCCACGATGCACCGCACCTCCTCGCTCGTGAGCCCCCCGGTTCGACGCCGAGACCGAGCGAGATCTCATCACCGTCTACCGCGTCGACGTCGAAGTGGATGGCAACGCGCGAGCAGCCGGTTGCCGCGACCCAGTCGAGCAGGGGCCGGAAAGACCCGCGAAGCTCTTCGGGGGAGAAAGTCCGGATGCCCCGATCGGCTATGTTCGCCAGGTCGTCATCTTCCCAGGAGTGCAGCCCCACGAGGGCGACCCGGTCAGGGGAGAGGGTAGCTGGCAACAACTCCTGCACGTCCGGGTCGCCGTGGCCGATGAGCGTGGCGACGGCCATCGCATGGTAACCCGGGTACGCGCTCTCCGGGGTACCGACGTCGGGGTGCGCGTCGATCCAGATGATCGCCAGGTCATCGCCGTAACGGCGAGCGAGCTCGGAGAAAGGGGCCACGCTTACGGAGCACTCACCCCCGATGGTCATGATCCGCGCCGGGTCGTGCCGGCGCACGATCTCCAGGGCGCCCGCGAGTTGCTCGAGGACGGCCGCTTTGGCTTCGACGCCGTCGCGCTCCTCGAGGCCCACGTCGGACATCGAGACTGGCGCGGTAACGGTGGGGCCGTCGTGCGGTCCCAGGACCGCTTCGAGAACGGCCGTGCCTACAGCGTAGCCACGGCGCGCGACGTCGAGCGGGAACTCGGAGGCGAACGCCTCGACACTGGAGGTGCCTGCGCCCTGCCACTGGGGCCAGAGGAGGCGGAGATAGACGCCGTAGTGGTCGGAGCTGCCGGTAGGCGACGGGTCGGGGTGCGTCATGGGACGTTCCTTCCGTTGGTGACGCGGCTCGTGCGTGGGCCCGACCGGACCGGTTCCGCCTCACCTTCTGAGAACGAGCCGCCCACGTCTAGCGTATCCGTGAGCCGGTTCAGACAGCTCTGGTAATCACGGGCCCTCGCGGGGCATTCGGTCTGCCAAGCTAGGCTGGGATGCTCAGCACGATCTTGCCCATACCGCTACCCTCCTCCATGAGATGGAGGGC